>CAYNMW010000095.1:0-17633 GCA_964398295.1 uncultured Saprospiraceae bacterium
CTTGCCTTTATGATTATTCTCTGAGCATGAAATCCATTATAATTTAATGGCTTCTTTTGTTTGACCTACATATAGAGTTAAACTTGAAATTTTACCATTAAAATCTTTATTGAAACCGATCTTCATAATTCGCTCAGGTGAATAAAATAAATGTTCTCGTAATGGGACTAATGTTATTTCTTCACCATTATAAATAGCTCGTAAATTATTGTTCTCAAAATATACTTTACAAATATTTCCTGCAGTGACTTCATAGTCACCTATATATTGCGAGGTATGTTTTTTCTTTAGTCGATATTTAGATAGATTTATTTTTCTTGCTTCTTCTGGCGGTTCTCGATGAATAGTTAATGATCGGATATTGTTTTTCTCACCATTAAACGTAACACGTTTGTCAATATCGATCAAGTAAAATTCTCCCGGTCCAGATGGTGTTAATTCCAACTCGCTAGAACCAGATAATTCACCAAAAAACCGTCCTTCTCTTTGTGTCACTTTTAATATTCGGACTTGAGAAAATTCATAGTGACCAGAAAAGGCTTTTGATTCTTCAGGACTGACTTGGAAGGCAGTGGATTGAGCAGACAATTGTACTACATAGTACAATAAGAAGAATAAAATTAATATGAAACATTTAACTCCTTTCATTCTGGTTCGGTATATGTTCCATTAATTCTATTGATTATAAGCTGCCTGGCATTCACCTTATTTTGTACTACACTTCCTCCGTCAATTACCCCATTTATATAATTGCCGTTAATCAATAGAGTGTCTTTGTCCATGGTATTAAAATTTAAATTACTGTTTACTATAAGGCTCTTGGCATCTAGTTTTGAAAATCCCCACATATAAATATCCAAATTATTAACATTGCCTGCAATTTTATTATATTTCGAAGCAGGTGCAAGATTATATAAAATGGTATTCACATCAAAAACACCATCAACTGATACTTGCCATGTAGAAGCAAGATTTAAGTGGTCAAAACGGACTGTATCAACGGTTCGGATATGGGAAGGTCTGTCTTGTGAAAAAAGAACGTTGGATTGAATATTTAGTGTATCCAATAACTTGGTTCCTAATGTTGCATACATCCATTCACTATACTTCACTTCATGTTGTTTCTGATTACCTAAGTAATGTTGATTGATAGAATCAGTAGAATAGTAACTAAAGAACTTCTGTATTCCAAAGCGTTCAATTTCGTCAAGAATATTTTGATCAGTAGTCAACTTAATTCCAGAGAAAGAAGGATCCAATGTTAAATCTTGTTTTGAGCCTAAAAGAAACATTGATGTATTAAATTCAGGATAACTTCTGGTTTCAATTGCTTTGTTTCCAACTATGATAATTGGATATTTCGTATGGTCTTTTACATTAAAGTAACTGAAGCCCATAAAAATAAAAGCAGCAAGGATTAGTAACAGGTTTGAGGTTTTCATTTGTTATTCTTATATTTTTTATAAAGCTGTTCTAGCTCTGTAAATGGCATATCTAGGAGTTCAATTTTCTTAAATACTTCAGGCAGTTCATTTTCTAAAAATTCTTTTTTATTCCGTTCCTCAATCAACTGCTTTGCACCTGAAGAAACAAAGAATCCAATACCTCTTTTATTGTAGATGATACCATTTTCTTGTAAATTGCTATAGGCTCTCATAATGGTATTTGGATTAACTTCGATTTCAGCAGCCAGTTCTCTAACGGAAGAAATTTTATGATCTGGGAGCCAAGCATCAACAAGAATGCGTTCGCTGACTAGCTCTGCTATTTGTTCATATATGGTTCGGCCTTTTCTAAAATCCATTATGCTTCTTTTTCTTTTAGTTTATAAAAAGAGGCCAATAAAATTGTGAGGACGAACATAACAGCAAAAATTCGGAAACTATCCCAATTTTGTGGCAGTTCATAGGTTGATTTGTCTATACCTAAAAGTGAAGGCAGAAGACCTATAAAGAAAAACCCAAAAGCAACAGTAATGCTAGTGGCAAAAATAGATTTAGCAACTCCATAGCGATTAAATACAATTCCAAATAGAAACAATAAAGATTGAATTGTTATTGACAAAGACTTTGAGAATTCAAACTTTAAGATGGCTGTCCAAGACACAAATTGACATTCACGCCAAATTTGATTGATTAAGTGTCCGAATACGATATAACTAAGTATTGTTGTAATAAAAGCGAAGAATAAAAATATAATACTGCATTCAAACCATCTGACAACCCATTTTTCCAAAGTAGTTGCTGGCAATAGCAAATAAGAACTTCTTGTTCCATCACGCCTGAATTCATGAAACGCACCAGCAGATATCAAAAACCAAGCTGGCAATATCACGAATAACTCAATTATAATTGTTATGTCAATCTGATTTTCATTGCAATATTCTTCAGTAGAAATAAACATGATAATGCCGGTTATTAGTGCTAAGACCAGATACAGATAAAGTATTGGTTTTCTATACAGTATAAAATCTCGTTTCAATAAATAAAACACTCTACGAATTGACATTGTTCTTATTTAAATGAGCAATTATGTTTTCTTTATTTGCAACAATAGCATTAAATAATATTTCTAGTTCAACATCTCCTAAATGGTTCCCATCATTTGTATGAAGTGAAATATATCCGCCTAAAACCTTTTCTACATATAATAAGTCATCATCACTTGGTCGCTCCCATCCTTTGACAAAACTCAATTTCTTTTCAATTACTGCTATATCTGATTGAAATATGATGTTGCCATCATCCAATACGATAATCGAATCAATCAGTTTATCGAGATCCCTAATTTGGTGTGTGGAAATAATGACGACTTGATCTTTTGTTAAGTGGGAGGCGACTACTTTTCTGAATTGGCTTTTTGAAGGGATGTCCAATCCATTAGTTGGTTCGTCCAAAAATAAATACCTCGTTTGACAAGCAAGTCCAAAAGCAATCATGAATTTCTTCTGTTGACCATGGGACAAACGATTTATTTTAGTTTTTTGCGGCAAATCAAATTCATTGATTAATTGATCAAATAATTGCTTGTCAAAGCGTGGATAAAATGCAGATTCCATCGATACAAATGATTGAGCTGAAACTGAAGGAAATTCAAATTGCTCAGGCAAGAAGAAGATGTCCTGAAGGACTTCGACTCTTCTTTCTTTTATTGTCACTGGTTTTTGATTTTTGCGATTATCAAGAGTAATTGTCCCCTTTTTTGGAAACACCAAACCAGCCATTAATTTGAGTAGGGTGGATTTGCCTGTCCCATTTTTGCCTAGGAGACCATAGATTTTACCTGTATCCAAATGCAAGTCAAGTTGTTGAAAGACTGGCTTTTTCTTTGAATAAGCAAAATCTAAATGTTCTATATTGATCATATACAATGAATGTATTAGTGTAATAGTACACCAAATATATAACACAATGAGTAATAACTAAAGAAATTATAGGAAAAACTTTCAAGTTTTGCTTTTCATAGAATCATTACAATCAGAAAAACTAGGGAGAATTGCAGCGGAACAATCCTTCTCAACTGCACGCTATTAAAATCGAAATTTAATTGTGCTCTCTATACCAATGTAACTTGTTCTACTTGTTTCTTGGCACTTATAGCATTTGAATGTAAAGAATCCTTAATGAAGTTTTTTGGAATATCCACATGGAAGATACTCCCTTTACCAATTTTACTTTCCAATGAAATTTGACCGCCCATATTTTCTACTATTTTCTTACAAAGAGATAAGCCTAATCCAGTTCCTTCATATTCATTTTGATTGTGTAACCGACTAAACATTTTGAATAATTTGGGAAAATATTGGTTTTCGATTCCAATGCCATTATCTGTGAAGGACAAACGCAAATAGTCCTCTTTCTCTAGTGTATGGAGCTTGATGACGGGCGGTTTGGAATCATTGTATTTAATACCATTCTCGATCAAATTTTTAATCAATAAGTACAGTTTTGTCCGCTCATATTGAATGCAAGGGAGGTCTGACTTGATAACTATTTTAGCCTGTTTTCGATTGATAAGATCCGAAATTGACTCTCTCACATCACCGACAATCTCTGCTAAACATAATAATTCGGAATTATTTTCTTCCTTATTTATTCTTGAAAATTCAAGGATATCCTCAATGAGGTGTTTCATTTTATTAGAGCCATTTAAAATGTATTTTAAATAGGTTTTTGATTTTTCATCAGAATCAGTATTCATTTCTTTTTCTAACAATCCCGAAAAACTAATGATTGTATTTAATGGTTGTTTTAAATCATGAGAAGCGATGTATGCAAATTGCTCTAGCTCTTCATTAGATTTCTCTAGATGACGATTGGATATTGCCAATTCTTTGTTGGACTGATCCAGTTTTACAGTTCTCTCTTTTACTTTATTATCCAGTATATTATTTTGATTACGTTTTGATCTATAAAGTAGAAAAATGAAACTAGACAAGAGCAGGCCGGATAGTAAGAATGAGCCAGCTAAAACGCGTTGAAGCTTTATTGTAGCGTCATCCCGAATTTTTTGTGCTCTCAATAATTCATTTTCTGATTCCTTTTGTTTGTTTTGATATTGGACTTCTAGTGTTGCATAAGTTTTTTGCTGCGCCAAATCAAAATGTTGTTTATTCAACTCATCATAAGCTTTAAACATTTTTTCAGCTAGGCTGGTTCTACCCAAGAGTAAATAGGTTTCCAAAAGGTTTTTAGCAGCTAGCATTTCCTGGTGAGAATTAGAAGCTTCGGAAGAACATTCGTAGGCCAGTTCTGCAAATTGAAGGGAATTTTCAGGCGTATCTAATTTGCTAATGATTTTGGAATATATCAGCATGAGATTACACTCTTCCACCCTGAAGGCTTTTTCATTTGCAATTTTGAGAGCATCTGTAATATAAAGTTCAGCTTCTTCACTTCTATTTTCTTTAATCAATATGTTTGACAATAAATCACTGACCTGTACAAATGAATGAAAGTCTCCTATTTCCTTTGCCTGAGAAAGATTATGTTTAATACTTGCAATGGCTTCTTCTGTAGCACCATTGTGATACATGACTTTTGCATAATCATCCATGTACATAACTTCAATCTGTGTATGACCAGTTCTATTAGCCAATTCAGTAACTTCTTTCAGGTAGGTCTTTGCATTTTCAAAGTCTTCCATGTCCATAAATGTCTTACCTATATTGCCTAGAATGATCAATCTCAATCTGTCGAATTCTAAGTGCTCTTGATGTATTTTTAGGGCGAGTTGAAATGTTTTAATCGACTCTGAATAATTAAGGTTCACCTTATAAGCAATACCGATATTGTTTAGACAAGCTGACTGATTATAATAGTCCTTTGCCTTGGTAGCTATCTCGTAACATTTTTCATTTAGCTTTTTAACATCATCATAAGTTCCTCCAAGCTTGAATAACGAATTTCCCAAATTCTTATATGCAATTGCCATACCTCGGTCATAGTTAAGGCTATCTGCAAGTGCAAGTGCAGCTCTCGCAAACGTATCAATTTTTGTAGCTGATGTTCTTCGATAAGCATAGCTAAGATCATTTAAAAGATCGACCTTAGCAATATCATTTGATATATGCTTGCTCAATTTATCTTTTAGTTCAAGGATCTCAATTGCATGAGTTTGAGCGCACAAATCTATTGTTGCCAACAAAAGGAACGTCAGCATCATATACGCGATAATTTTAGAAAGCTTTCTATTCATTAGACATAAAAGATTAGTAGTAATAAAAAGTCTATGGGGGCTAAACTCAATTTAAAGTAGCAGAGAGCCTTCTTAGCAATTCTTCACTTAATGGTTTTTGATAGTAAGAAATCACCAAAGGATTTTCATCTGCTTTTGTCTTATCTGCATAGCTCATGGACGTGGATAACATAATCACATGAGGTGTCGGCGAGTGCAAACATTTATTGTATTCTTTTAAAAACTCCCAGCCAGACATTTTAGGCATATTGATATCCAGAAATATAAGATCAGGTATTTTGTCACAAATTTTTAAAAGATCTAATGCATCAATTGCTGAATTAAATATCTTATACTGACTGATAATCTCAGACTCTTTAATTATAATATCGTGATAGACATTCGTTGCTTCATCATCATCTATCAAAACAACACAACCAATCTTATTCATTTTACTCAAGAAATAGTTAGATTAAAATAAATTAGCGCAGTTAAAGAATGTCAGTGTAGAACCTTAAAATTTATGAAAGTGTATGTCAAAATTAGAGCTTTTTGATCAAATTATCAATAAGTGTTGTACTTATTGCCTACTGGCACATCTAACACAAAGTGTGCTTTCTGGCATATAGATTAATCTGGCAGATTGAATTGCTTGCTTACATTGACTACATTGACCGAATGAATCTTCATCGATTTTACCCAGTGCAATTTTCATTTGGGTGAGCTTTTTCTGTTTGTTTCGCATTGCAGCTTCGGCAACACTTTTATTATTGATCGCGTCCATTCTGGATATACGACCCAGTGAGTTTTCAGGAGAGATTGGCTTGATCATATCTTTGAATGACTCGATCTCCATCTCCGTTGTTTTGATCAATTCAATCAACTTTACTTTTAGTTCTTGTCTTTCCGATGTCGTCATGGCTCACATTATTGTGACAAATTATACAATTCTTATCGGGAATTTTGGTTAAATCAATGTAATAACGTTAACCATTGAGTCAATTAAACTGGACAGTTGTCGATGATTTTGGAGGTAAATTCCATGTTGGGATATACCATGGAGACTCATCTGGTCATTTGCTGGTGCATTGCAATTGGAAGATCATTATCATTGATTTTGAGGTATTTGAATCCAAGCAGTATTCGTTTTATCTGGGACACGAGTTTTGTCATTTATACGTAGAAAAAGAGCAAGAAAACTTTAGCTATGCGCTAAAAACGGACAACATGGCAAAAACACCTCTCAATGCCAAGCGCAAAAAGGCTTGGAGAAGAGATTCATTTATGTCTATTGCTGTATTTATCTGTCTGTTCGCTGTGTTAGTTGTAGCTTTATATTTTTTTAAAACTATATATTAAGCCATTTTTGTAAAAACTACGTACGTGGATAGATTGGCATTACACATCGAAAGCTTGATTTTCGCAACAGAAACGACAATTACACTGGCTCAGATTAAGACTTGTGTAGAGGAAACATTGGAACAACAGTATAAACCGGTTGAAATAAAAAAGTCAATCGATAGCTTAATTGAAAAATTTCGATCAGATGATTTTTCCTTTGAGATTGTGGAGATCGCTAAAGGCTATAAGTTCTTAACTAAAGGAAGCTATCATCAAACCGTCGGAACCTTGATAAAAAAGAACAACCAAAAGCGTTTATCAAAAGCTGCTCTGGAGACATTGTCAATTGTTGCATATAAACAACCAGTAACGAAATCTGACATCGAAGCAATACGCGGAGTCAACTGCGATTATTCGGTTCAGAAACTTTTGGAGAAAGATCTTGTTTCTATTCATGGTAGAGCTGAAGGTCCAGGTCGTCCATTGTTATATGCAACTAGTGAAAAATTCATGGATTACTTTGGTATTAAGGACATAGATTCGCTACCAAAATTGAAAGATATTAAGGTGCCAGAAATCCAAATTGGAGAGCCTGCACCAATTGAAGAAATTGTTACTCCAGCAACGGCTCAAAATCAAGAGCCCGGAAGCGCAGAATCTGATAATTATGAAGAAGAATAATCATACCATCGATACACAACCACTTGTGAACAGAGTTGCCAATAGTGGCTTGATCACCATAAATTTAGAAGACTTTTATCCGCCACAGGAAATGATCTCTTTTGATCTAAAGGAGTATTTGTTCCATGAACTCATTTTAAAAGAAAAAGAATTTAGAACAAAACTTAAAGAATTGGATTGGTCTACATACAAGGACAAGATTGTGCTTGTGTATTGCAGTACAGATGCAATTCTACCTGTATGGTCGTTCATGTTGGTTAGTGCCTATCTGAAACCGGTTGCCCACAACATCTTCCAAGGGACAGAAGTTGAATTTCTAAAACATCATTATGAGAAAGTTGTACATAATTATGATGTCGCTGATCTCGAACAAAAAAGAGTGGTAATTAAAGGCTGTAGCACCAAAGATGTACCTCCATCTGCTTATGCTGCGATAACAGCTAAATTGCAGCCATTAGCACAAAGCATCATGTATGGAGAACCTTGCTCCACCGTTCCCATATTTAGAAGACCAAGAAAATTAAAGTGAAGACTCTCCAATTGTCACTGCACAGTGCAAATAGTATAAGATCAAATTTTGTATCTTTTCGGGTAAACAATGAGGTTAGACTCATCGAATTTAGCTCTGACAGTCCTCAGACTCGTCAGAGTTGAAATACTAATAAAGATTCGTTAAAACCATTCATGTTGAACGATAAAGAAGTGTTTTGATGTTTTCTATCTAGTCCATGTAAAATATACGCATGAATCAATTTTTTCTCATTCAAATTCTAGCTTATTTGATGCTGACACAAGTATCACTATTATCTCAATCCATAACAGTTACGGATGGTCCTTACATAGAAAGGACTGCAGATGGATATGAGGCGGCTTGGGTTGAGGAAAATAAACTTGTGACTAAGTCATTTACGACTATTTCTGAAGAGACATTTTCTCCATTGACATTTCCGATAACTGTCTATGACAAAGAAGAGAACACCACAGAATATGAATTTGAAGGCGTAGACAAGATTGCTGCGATTAGTGACATTCATGGTCAATATGATGTTATGATCAAGTTGTTCAAATCAAATGGTATTATAGATGAGCAACATGAATGGAGTTTTGGTAACGGACATTTAGTTATTACGGGAGATATTTTTGATCGCGGAGAGCAAGTAACAGAAATTTTATGGTTTGTTTATCGCTTGGAACAACAAGCGACAGCGGCAGGAGGAAGAGTTCACTTGGTCTTAGGAAACCATGAGATGATGGTGATGAGTGGAGACGTTAGATATATTCACAAGAGATATCGATATACAACAGCAATATTAAAACGGCCATATGAAGACTTGTTCAATGAACATTCCGTTATTGGACACTGGTTACGTACAAAGCCCATTTCCATCTCCATAAACGGTATTGTCTTTCTTCACGCAGGTTTTTCAAAGAGTATTCTGGATACCGGCATTACAATTGAAGAGGTCAATAAGACATTTAGTGATAATCTTATTGGGACACCTTCAACTGAAATATTGCAAGATAGTATGTTGCTTGACTTGTATTATGATGATGGTCCTCTATGGTATAGAGGATATACCGACTTCAATAATTTTACAAAAAAAGAAGCAAAACAGATTTTGAAAAAATTAGGCAAAGATCATATTGTTGTAGGACACACATCGATGAAGAGCATCGTTTCTTTGTTTGATGAACGAATATTTATGATTGACTCAAGCATTAAGTTTGGGAAAACCGGTGAAGTGTTGCTTTGGGAGAATGATACTTTTTCTAGAGGTACTTTATTGGGAGAAACAATTTCTATTGAAACATTAAAACCACCAGGCTCATGAATCGCATTTTTTTAATTGCGCTCACTGTATTTACATGCTTCCAAATCGGCAATAGTCAGGACAGAAGTGGTAAAGAATTAAATACACTATTTGAATATTTATATTCAATGGAAGAGACGCCAATAATTAAAATTGAAACAGACACGAAGAAATTAATTCGTGATAAACGAAAAGAAGAATATCAACCTTCCGTCATTTCCATTAAAATGGCAGATGGAGAAATTTTAGACTGGCCGAGTAAGCTAAGAGCCAGAGGCAATATAAGAAAAGAGGTGTGTTATTTCCCACCATTAAAACTGAATTTTAAAGAAAAACAATTAGCAGAAAACAATTTTGATAGTCTTGATATATTGAAGCTTGTTATTCAATGTAGAATAAATGACAGCACAGCAAAATACACTAGAAAAGAGCGCTTGGCATATCACTTATATGAACAGATAGATTCCTTACACTTCAAAACAAAAAACATCTTTGTTCATCTTTACAAAGATGGAGAACTCAAGGAAGAATTAGTAGGGTTTTTGGTGGAATCAGAAGACCACTATGCTGCTAGAATGAATTGTAAGATTATAGAATCCGGCACATTACATACCTCAGTTTTGGCTCGAGAACATTTCTTGAGGATGGGATTTTTTCAATATATGATTGCCAATCCAGATTATGCCATTCCCAACAAACATAATGTAGAAATCCTTCAGCTACCAACAAAAAAGTTTGTCGCTGTTCCATATGATTTTGACTATTCAGGTCTTGTTAATACAGATTATGCGACTCCTCATGAGTCCCTTCCTATTAAGCATGTCACAGAAAGGGTATTCATGCATCGAAATGTTAAATTCCATGAGGCAAAGGCTACCGCAGAATATTACCTATCAAGGGAGCAAGAATTTTATGATGTGATTCATAATGCAGATTATTTGTTTGACAATGATCGCAAGACAACCCTTAAGTTTATTGAAGGATTTTTCAGAACATTGAAAAGCGACGGTCGGATAAAGAGGGCATTTGTACAGTAAAGGAGTGCTTATTCCCTAGTCCATTGGGCAGATTAGTTACATAAGCAAATGACTTCTAATACCTAATTGTGTTACAAGGGGACTCGGATCCCTCATGTTGGGAGTCAATAATACTAAGGAACTTCCTCTTTTTAACAGATGTCGATGTCGATATGCTTGAAAACACGATATCATGAGGTTTTCAATTGATTATTTGAATACATTTGTGCTTTCGTTCTTTTTGATATGAATATCGTATTAGCTGGTGCAGGAGAGGTGGGACTGAATTTAGCAAAATCTCTGGCGCACGAGAACCACAACATTTCAATTATTGATCATGACAAAGATCATCTGGAATACATTGCAACAAATGTAGATGTGCTCACTGTACATGGTGATGCGTCTTCCATTGAGGTGCTTAAAAATGCCAACATCGAATTTGCTGACATTTTCATGGCGATCACCTCTATGGAACAAACCAATTTGTTGTCTGCCATCATTGCAAAAAAATTAGGTGCCAAAAAGACTTTTGCCAGAGTATCCAATCCAGAATTTTTATCTGAGGATCAGAAAATAAATTTTGGATCACTTGGAGTGGATAAAATATTTTCACCACGGATATTAGCCGTTAAGGAAATTCGTCGGTTGCTTCAACGAGTTGCATTTTCCAATGTCTATGAATTTGAAGGAGGTAAAATATATTCTGTAGGCTTTACTGTCGATAAAACATCTGTGATCAACAATAAATCATTGATTGAGATTGCTCAGAAAGTTTGTGATTTCCCTTTACGGGTAATGACGGTATTGCGAGACGATGAGACGATAATTCCAAATGGTAATTTTGTGATTAATGAAGGGGACCACATTTACCTTTCTGTTCTTAGTAAAGATTTAAAAAAGGTCAATCGGCTTGTCGGTAAAAAATTAAAGAAAATAAAGAACGTAATGATTGTTGGAGGTACACCTTTAGCACTTCGTACAGCCATTAAATTAGAACAGCAATATAAGGTAACACTCATAATCAATAGCCGATCTAAATCAAGAGAAGCAATTGAAATTTTAGACAACTGCCTGGTTATCGTTGGTGATCCAAGTGATACCGAACTATTAAAGGAAGAAGGCATTGAAGGGATGGATGCATTCATTGCCTTGACTGAAAAATCTGAAACGAATATTATTTCCAGTTTACTGGCAGAAGAACTAGGTGTATTTAAGACAATTGCTTTGGTCGATAATGCAGCATACATTAGATTGTCTCAGCATATTGGCATAGATACGTTTATCAACAAAAAAGATATTGCTGCAGACTATATACATCAATTTGTAAGACAAGGTAAGGTAGAGGCAATATCAAGTATGGCTGGTGTAGATGCAGAGACTATTGAATATGAAGTTCAAGAAAATAACGAAGTAACCAAAGCACCGATAAAAGAACTCAACCTCGATAACCGGTTTATCATAGCAGGAGCAATACGCAATGGACAACCTATTATTCCAGATGGAAATTTTTTAATTCAAACTGGAGATAAGATTATCATTTTAGTACTCAAGGATGAGATACCTTTTGTAGAGGAATTATTCACATGATTAATTTTGGCATCATTTCAAATGTAATTGGGGTTCTACTTATTATTGTAGGAGTGATGATGTTGGCACCAATTGGGTGTACATTTATTTATGACACTCCTGATAAAACGCCTTTTATTTTATCCTCTGTAATCACTATTGCAATCGGTTCATTGTCTTGGTTTTATAAATTCAAAAACAAAGAAAGAATCGGTAAAAGAGATGGCTACCTTGTCGTGGCAGGTGGTTGGATGGCAATGTGTTTTTTTGGTTCATTACCCTTTATTTTCAGTGGACAATTCAATACTCCAGCAGATGCATTTTTTGAAGCAGTATCAGGTCTTACTGCAACAGGGGCGACTATCTTAGATGATATAGAGAGAATGCCAGAGGATATATTAATGTGGCGTAGTGTGCTTCAATGGCTTGGAGGCATGGGGATGATTGTATTAGCAGTTGCTATATTTCCTTTACTTGGAATTGGTGGAGTAGAGTTGTTTGTAAACGAATCCCCAGGACCAGCAGGAGATAAGATTCATCCTCGAATACGGGAAGTTGCGAAAAGACTCTGGCTTATTTATGTTGGCATGACTATAGTCGTTGTTATCCTCCTTAAACTCGCTGGCATGAATGCATTTGATTCAATTAATCATGCATTTACTACCATGGCAACAGGCGGTTATTCTACTAAGAATGCAAGTATTGGACATTATAATTCTCCATTAATCGAATATATCATTATTGTGTTTATGTTCTTGTCAGGGATGAATTACACACTTATTTATTTCGGCTTAACTGGTAAGGTGAAGAAGATAATTAGAAGTGATGAATTTAGATTGTATGCATTTAATATCGGCTTTTTGACTATTTGTTTGGCAGCATTTCTATTCTTTTCTAATAATTATGACAGTATAGAGAAAGCCTTTCGAGTAAGTTTATTTAATCTAATTTCTATCATTACAACAACTGGTTATGCAACAGCAGATTATACAAGTTGGTCACCATTTGTCACCTTTTTATTTTTAGGGTTGTTTTTCCTGGGAGGATGTGGAGGATCAACTACAGGAAGTATCAAACAAATACGCCATTTGGTTTTTGTAAAAAATGCCTTGTTGGAGTTCAAACGAATTTTACATCCTAGAGCAATGATCCGTGTAAAGGTGGATAACAATATTGTTGCAAGCCGAACTTTAATAAACATTCTTTTATTCATTCTAATATTTGGGACAATTTTTGTGTTTAGTACAGGCTTCATGAGTTTTATCCTAAGAGATTTTGAAACGCCATTGGTTACAGCAGCTGGTGCAGTAGCTTCTTCGCTTGGTAATGTTGGTCCTGGTATCGGTGAAGTAGGTCCGGTGAATACATATTCTGCTATCCCAAGTGTCGGAAAATATTTTCTTAGTTTTTTAATGTTGCTTGGGCGTTTAGAACTGTTTACACTACTCATTATTTTCACTCCTTATTTCTGGCGAAGAAACTAATCAACTTCTATTCTAATAATATCTCTTTCGCGGCCACACTGCATATAATTTGCTGTGGGTGACTTGAACATTTACAGTGAAAATTTGCCATCTTCGTACAAACGCATGATATGGATAAAGGATTCTTACAACGATTAGGCTTAACAGATAAAAATGATGGTACTTGGACAGGTGTTAAGAGTATACCATCCACAGAATATATTCAATCCTATTCACCAGTTGATGGTGAGCTTATAGGTGAAGTATCTGTAAGTACTATGGAACACTATCACCAAGTGATTGATAAAGCACAGGAAGCTTTTAAACAGTGGAGATTGATACCTGCCCCTAAGAGAGGTGAAATTGTAAGGCAGTACGGCAATGAGCTGCGCAAATTCAAAGAAGATCTGGGGAAGCTAGTTTCTTATGAAATGGGCAAATCTTTACAAGAGGGGTATGGAGAGGTCCAGGAAATGATTGATATCTGTGATTTTGCAGTGGGGCTCTCTAGGCAATTATATGGATTGACGATGCACTCAGAAAGATCTAATCATCGTATGTACGAACAATGGCACCCGCTCGGAGTCGTCGGGATTATTTCTGCATTCAATTTTCCAGTCGCAGTTTGGTCATGGAATTCGATGATTGCTTTGGTATGTGGAAATGTGACTATTTGGAAACCAAGCGACAAGGCACCTCTTAGTGCAGTTGCATGTCAAAAGATATTTCATAAAGTATTGACTGATAATGATGTACCAGAAGGAGTGAGTTGTATCATTAATGGAGATCATACCACTGGAGCATTGTTGACACATGACACAAGAGTACCATTAATATCTGCTACTGGTAGTACACGGATGGGTAAACAAGTGGCATCTATTGTGGGTGCTAGACTAGGCAAAACAATTTTAGAATTAGGTGGCAACAATGCGATCATCGTTTCAAAAGATTCCGATCTAAAACTGGTATTGACAGGAACGGTATTTGGAGCTGTTGGTACTGCTGGACAGCGATGTACATCAACGAGAAGATTGATCGTACACGATTCAGTATATGATTCCGTAAAAGAACAATTAGCAAGTGCTTATGATCAGCTAAAGATTGGTAATCCATTAGATGAACATAACCATGTAGGACCCTTGATAGATAAGTCTGCAGTGGATAATTATCTTGCTGCTTTAAGTAAAATTGAAGCTGAAGGAGGAAAATTTATTGTCGAAGGAGGTGTTATTGAAGGACAAGGATATGAAAGTGGATGTTATGTAAAGCCTTGTATCGCTGAGGTAGAAAATAGCTTTGAGATTGTGCAGCATGAAACCTTTGCTCCAATCTTGTATGTCATTAAATACTCTGATTTGGATGAAGCTATTGCGCTTCAAAATGATGTGCCTCAAGGACTATCATCCGCAATTATGACAACAAATCTCAGAGAAGCTGAACTTTTTCTATCCTCCTCAGGGTCAGATTGTGGCATTGCAAACGTAAATATCGGTACGAGTGGTGCTGAAATAGGTGGAGCATTTGGTGGAGAAAAAGAAACTGGAGGAGGCAGAGAAAGTGGTAGTGATTCCTGGAAAGCCTACATGCGAAGACAAACAAATACGATAAATTATAGCACAGAATTACCTCTCGCCCAAGGGATAAAGTTTGATTTCTAGCTAGAAAAGACCACTATCGAATCAGAAATAGTATAATATGGCTATTTTGATAAATACTTCAATACGCTTGGTGTTGTGGTAATTCTTGATTAGCTTTAAAAAAGTAGTTAAATCAAGCCAATTTCAAATTGGAAACACTTCTAAAAGCCATATCAATTCAGGTTTGATATGGCTTTATGTTTTTCTAGCGATCTAAAATAAGAGGATAGGATGCGATAAGACGCATGGTCAAACTTCGCAGTTGTACTTTAAAGAACGAGAGTGATTGGAAACCCTAAACAGAAAAATTTAGAATGAGATTACTAATTTTTGTCTTTCTTATATTCTTTGGATTTCAAATTGCGTGTTCAGCACAAAACGAAAATGATAGTGCATATCAATATAATTTTGGTAAATGCAGAGCTAAATTATTGGAAGACGGAATAGTTTACTTTGAAACAAGAGTAGTTAAAGGCCAGAATACTCTTTTGATGATAAAAGGTAGTCATACAAGAGAACTATATGCTTGTATACGTTCTACAATCGAGTGCATGAGTCCAATTGAGTTGGGACAAAAGAAATACAGTTATATTTTTACTAATACTAATTTTGCAAATAAGCCTCCAGATATTAAGGCATTTAAACTAACAAATGATATTTCTGATAGTGTCACTGTGATGCAGTCATTTTATGGTAACACTGTAAACTAATCGATTATTAATCAAAAGGCACTATACTCCCTTAATTCTAGTCCACATTTGTTTGAAAACCTTTTTCCGTTCTTTATTTGGAGGTCCAGCTTGCTCATCAACTAAACGATAGTTACCATCAGTTGCTTTTTGTATTCCAAATCTAAAAATGAAGTCTTCTTTTCCAGCTACATTTTCAAACAGACCAAAGCGCAAATCATTAAGTTGAAAAACACCATCATTCCGATCAAGTACTGAATAATAACCATTGCTGAACCAGCTTAAGATCTTGATTACACGATCATCTTTTTTTGCTGCTAATAAGTGATAATTTTTTGGAATTTGTTCTAACTCAACTTTATCCTCTTTATCGAAAATTGAATAAAAGCCATAGACATATTCATCTTCCCTTTCAGCAAGACAAAACCACAAGACATTATTTAAGATCGTTGGAGAAGTCATATACCGTTTATACTCGATATTATTTTCGATAAGACTATTTTCGAATACATGATTGACGTGGGATTTATTCCAAAGGGTAAACATCATATAAAGAGAACTAATACTTAAACCTATCCAAACCAATGTTCTGCGAATTGAACGATCTTTTGCATATCTAGACATCAAGAATAGAACTATAATTAGAGGAATGGTATACAGTGGATCTGCTACTGAAATGTTGCAAAAGCTTACTCTATAGTCAGAAAATGGCTGAAACAATTGGGTGCCATATGTAGTGAATGTATCAAGAATAGGATGGGTAACAATCGCAAGAAAAAACAAGACTATCCAATCTTTTACACTTGCATTGACACCAATTTGTTCCTTTTCAAAATAGCGTTTATAAAGGGATCTGACAATGATGATGATCATTAGGATTGCCAAAAACTTAATGACAATACTTGAGCTTGATAATAGTATGGGGATACCAATTCCAAAAAACAAAAGACACCAACCAATAAATGCGATAATGTGGTGCTTTTTTGACTGATATATGCGGTGTACCAGATAGCCAAATATCGGTGCTGCAAGAAATGCAAATAAAAATGAATGTGAAATTCCACGATGAAATGCCAGCGCATCAAGTGGATCCATCCAAAGATTTGCAACGATATCTAAATCTGGAATCGTACCTGCTATTCCTCCCCAAAGAATAGAACGGTTACCGATTTTTTTTCCAACACTAACTTCAGAAACTGCTGCTCCTAAAACAATCTGGGTGAGTGAATCCATTAAGCAGTTAAGGGTGTCAAATCATTCAATGCGAGTTTGGAAGCTTCTTGTTCTGCGGATTTTTTATTGAAATCATCACCGTATGCGACTTCATTGCCATTCAAAACAATAGCCACTTTGAAGCGATCGCGTTTGTCGTGCTTATATTTGGTGATTAATTTGAAATCAACGTTGTGACCATGCTTTTGGCAGTACTCCAATAACTTACTTTTAAAATTGTCATCAAAAGTCTCCAGTACATGAATATCAATGTATTGACGAAGAATCTTAGTGACAACATATTTTTTCGTAAAGCGGTAGCCGTATTCTAGATAAATGGCTCCAACCAATGCTTCAAGGGCATTACCCATCATCGCACTGCTTAACTTTCCCTGAGAATAACTTGAAAGTATGAGATCAAGACCCATTTTCTCAGCTAGGATATTGAGAGATTTTCTTTTGACAATTTTAGAACGCATTTTGGTTAAAAAGCCTTCGTCGCTGTTTGGATATTTTTTAAACAAGTAGTCTGCAACAATTG
>CAYNMW010000096.1:0-17322 GCA_964398295.1 uncultured Saprospiraceae bacterium
TCTTGCCTTGTATAATGCCTTTGTAGCGCAAAGAGGTGAAACACCTTTTGCTCAGTAGTGGCATCAAGGTTGATTATTAAATTCGGTTACAAACGGATAATTGCTTCTAAAATCTACAATAAATGTTGATTCAGCACCAACATTTTAAGAGTTCTTAGAATAAAGCTATTATTCAGAATTTCATCACTCTATTTTATTGTCTATTTTAGATAAATGAAGTATTCACAATCAATCACTATTGAAAAACCAATAAATGAGGTTGTCGATAAAATAGACAGTTTTGAAAATCTCCAATTTTGGCAAGATGGATTTCAAGGATATACCCATCTAAAAGGGGAACCTGGATCTATAGGTGCACAAACAATGCTCCATTATTCTATAAAAGGCAAACCACTTGATCTAAAAGAAACAATTATTGAGCGTAACCTCCCTATAATTTTCAAAGCAAAGTATGAATGTGAGCCAATGGATAACTTAATGACCATTCGATTAATTCCAGACGGAGAAACGAAAACTATTTATGAGTGCGAGGTAGAATACACAAGATTCAATGGTGTAATGATGAAACTGATTGCTAAGTTTTTCCCATCAATGTTTAAGAAACAAAGTGAAAAATGGTACCGACAATTAAAAGCATTCATCGAAACTGGAGAAACGTTTAATGATTGAATATTCAAAACGAAATCCAACATTCAGTTTTATCTGCTGTCTAATTTTCGCATCTTTAAGTCATGGCATTCAAATCTCGTTTAGCAAATAAAGGACCTGAGTTATCTAAAGTCATAGCAGGCGTTATGAACTGGGGACAATGGGGTGCAAAATTAGAGACTGAAAATATGGCTCGATTGATCGAACAATGTGTTGATAATGAAATCACGAGTTTTGATCATGCAGATATCTATGGTGGCTACACCACCGAAGAGGAGTTTGGCAAGGCACTAGGCCAAACATCTTTGAAACGGGACCAGATTCAGCTCATTACAAAATGTGGAATCTGTTATCCTTGCGATGCAAGACCCTCTTTCAATATAAAGTCATATAACACCACAAAACAATACATCATCGATTCTGTAGACCGATCGTTGCAAAATTTGGGTGTAAAATATATTGATATTCTCTTGCTTCATCGTCCTAGTCCAGTGATGGATCTCCATGAAGTAGCTGAAGCTTTTAGTACAGTAAAAGCTGCAGGTAAAGTCCTTTATTTTGGAGTTTCAAATTTTTCTACTACCCAGTTTGAAAATCTACATTCACATCTTCCATTGGTCACAAATCAAGTAGAGGCTTCTGTGTTACAACTTGATCGATTTTTAGACGGAACATTTGACCAGAGTCAGCGGTTTCGTTTCAAGCCCATGATCTGGTCTCCTCTCGGAGGAGGAAAGTTATTTGGTGAATCAGAGGATTTTGATTTTGTCCAAAGAAGAGGAAGACTCAAAGAAATAGCAGATAAATACGGTTGGTCTTTAGATGAAATGGCGTATTTGTTTTTGTTGCATCATCCGGTTGGTATGTTCCCAGTAACAGGTTCGTCCAAATTGGAAAGGATAATGTTAGCAAAGAATGCATTCGAGAAGAAAATAACAAATGAACAATGGTTTGAAATTTGGACAGCTAGTACAGGTCAACGAGTCCCTTGATGTCGTTAGAGTAATATGAATGTGTTCACAGATATTGCGAGAAGGTACCTGTTCAGCAAAAAGTCAACAAATGCCATTAATATAATTACTAGCATTTCTGTAGTTGGTATTTCCATAGGCACAGCTGCCATGATTCTGATTTTATCTGTTTTCAACGGATTTGAATCTTTGATAAAAGACTATGTGGATGACTTTAATCCAGACATCAAACTAAGTCTGATAGAAGGAAAAAGATTTGAAGTCAACGATTCCCTCATGCAAGCACTGAAACAAATCGATGGGGTAGAAACATTTAGCAAAACGATAGAGGAGGTAGCTTTGTTTGAGTATAATGAAATTCAGGAAGTAGGTGTCATCAAAGGAGTAGATGAAATGTTTCCTATTGTGACCTCTATTGATTCAACATTAGATTTAGGCGACTATATTGTTGAAAGTGAAGACCAATATTTTGCAGTGACAGGATATGGACTTGCCAGAAAGCTTTCGATGAATCTGGATGATTTTAGATCTACACTGAGTATTTATTTGCCTAAACGTAAGAAGAGAAGTCCATTGGAAGGAGACTTTATCACGAAAGAAATTTTACCATCTGGATTTTTTTCCATTCAAAATGAGAAGGATCATCATTATGTCATTACCTCACTTAATTTGATCCAGGGCTTATTAAAAACCAAAGGTCAAATTGATGCATTAGAATTCAAATTGGCTAATGGAGCGGATGAAGAATATGTTCGTACAAACATTCAAAATCTGGTTGGTGAGAAGTTTAAGACCGAAAACAGGTATGAGCAAGAAGAAACTTATTTCAAAGTAATGAACATAGAGAAGTATATGAGTTTGCTCATTGGCACTTTTACAATTTTATTAATTGCCTTCAATCTAGTTGGATCTCTTTGGATGATTGTATTGGAAAAGAAAAAGGACATTGCAATACTGAAGTCTATGGGAAGTACAAGCCAAAATATTCGAGAGTTGTTTCTCAAAGAGGGAGTCTTCATTACAGTTTTAGGGGTTATCGCAGGAATTATTTTAGCGCTAGTGATTTACTATATTCAAGTTAAATATGGTATAATAGCAATGGCAGGAAGCCATATAGTACAGGCCTATCCTATAGAGTTGAGGATGGCAGACATATTACTTGTCATAGCAATTGTTAGTTTAATAGGGTTTATTGCAGCATTGTTACCAGCTAAAAAAGCTGCTGAAATTCCTGCATTGATACGGGAAGAGTAGTAATTTTGCGCCTCATAAGTAAGATGGAAGATTGGGAATTAGATTTTTATTGGTTGAAGGTTCAGCATTTTGTTAAAGCTTCTTTAGACAAAAAGGCTTTGCCTGATCTTCAAGCAGTATTATTTTTATTAGGTGTGCAAGAATCAGGCATCGTCAAAGAATCCTATACCAAGGAAGAAAAGGAAGATCTCATGCATGTTGCTGTATGCAGCTTGTTAGAGAAGGAAGGTTATTTTGAGTTTACTGGTAATGATCAGGACGGATGGCCGCACTTCAAACAAGTAAGAGGAATAGAGGAAGAAGGAGTGAATAACCAAGAAGCATTATTGAAAGAAAAAGTCATAAACTATTTTATTGAAAACCACTTTATTGATGAAAAAGGCCCTAGTTAAGTTTACACTAATCACATTTATTTGTTGCTTTATCATGTCATGTACGGATAATAACGTCAAGTACGTCACCATAGAAACAGAATTCGGAACCATGAAAGCCGAACTGTATAATTCGACTCCACTCCACAGAGATAATTTTATCAAACTAGTTAAGGAGAATTTTTATGAAGATTTATTGTTTCACCGAATTATAAATGGATTCATGATACAAGGAGGTGACCCTCAATCCAAGAATGCACCTCCAGGTCAACGTCTAGGTACTGGTGGTCCAGGATATCAGATAGATGCTGAAATCGGTGCACCACATTTTAAAGGTACTTTAGCAGCTGCACGGACAGGAGGCCCTTCAAATCCAGAAAAGAAAAGCAGTGGTTCACAATTTTATATTGTCCATGGTACACCACAAGGTGATGCCGCACTCGACCAAATGCAAGCTCAAAAAGGAATACAATACAATGCAGCTCAACGAGAAAAGTACAAGACTTCGGGCGGTACTCCAATGCTTGATCAGGATTACACGGTATTTGGAGAGTTGGTTTCCGGATTAGATGTATTGGATAAAATTGCAGCAGTCCAAAAGGACGCTTCAGACAGACCACTGAAAGATGTAAAAATGAAAATCAAACTTTCTAAATAATTACCTTATGAAACAGCTGTTTTATTTTTTATTGCTTGGAATTTTCCTCAGTTCTTGTGCTCGTTCTTTTTCAGATTTTGCTATCGTACAAAATGATAAAATAGTTCCAGCAGAGGCAGCTTTCACAGTGGATGTGGAAAATCCAGATCAAGTTATTTGGGACATTGATGGTAATTTATATACTGATCAAAACGCTACTCATCGGTTTACAAGATCTGGAAAGCACGACATCAAGTTGTCAGTATTAAAAGACGGTAAGACAACTACTAAAACCAAAGAAATTATTTTTGCAGCACCAGATGATTGTTTACTGGAAATTTCCACATCACAAGGTAACATGCTAGTTGAGTTATATGATGAGACACCAATTCATAGAGATAATTTTGTAAAGTTAGCAGAACAGGCATTTTATGATGGCACCTTATTTCATCGGGTAATTGATGGATTTATGATTCAGGGAGGCGATCCAGCATCTAAAAACGCCGAAGGCAGTGCACAACTTGGTGGCGGCGGTCCAGGCTATCAGTTAGATGCAGAATTTGATGAGCGTTTTGCCCATGTCAAAGGAGCTATAGCTGCTGCTAGAACAGGTGATCATGTAAATCCACAGAAAAAGAGTTCAGGTAGCCAATTTTATATTGTTCATGGCAGTCCTGTAACGGAAAAACAATTAGTAGGCATGGAAAACTCTAAAGGAATAACATATTCAGATTCAATAAAAGAAAGCTATTTAAATCATGGTGGAGCACCATTTTTAGATGGAGAGTATACCGTATTTGGAAAGGTAATTGAAGGTCTTGACGTGATTGACAAAATTGCAAAAGTAAATACAAACGCAAGTGATCGTCCACGGGAGGACCTCAAAATGCAAATCATTGTTATAAAATAAATTAAGTGACTAAAAATCATCTAGGAATAGACATAGGTGGAACAGGGATAAAGGGAGCAATTGTAGATACTGTTTCTGGCGTGTTTTTGACGGATAAGATTAAGTATAAAACTCCTGCAAGTTCTGACCCTACAGCTGTATTATCTATTGTTCTAAAGCTGATCAATGACTTCGACTGGAGTCAAAAAGCTATAGGGTTTGGGTTCCCAGCCATTATTAAAAATGGGGTGTCTAGATCTGCCTCTAATGTTCATAATGATTGGATAGATTTTGAGATAGAAGAATTTTTTAAAGAAAAGTTGGATAACAAGCACATCACAGTTGTCAATGATGCAGATGCAGCAGGGTTAGCAGAACTAACATTTGGAGCTGCAAAGGGGATTAAAGGAACTGTATTGCTCTTGACTTTAGGTACCGGCATAGGTTCGGCTCTGATGGTAAATGGCCAACTTATACCAAACACTGAATTTGGTCATTTAAAATGGAAAGACAGCATTGCAGAAAAACATGCATCCAATAGAGCAAGAAAAAAAAATGAATTGAATTGGCAGGATTTTGGTTCAGAATTAACAGATGTGCTGCAACATATCGAACTTTTATTTTCTCCTGACTGTATCATTATTGGTGGTGGAATAAGTAAGAATTTTGAAGAATATGATCCATCTCCATTTATAAAAGCAAAAGTATTTCCGGCAGCATTAAAAAATAATGCAGGGATTATTGGAGCTGCATATTACAATCATCTAAATATCTAGTGATGAAAGCTATTTTACTTTTTGTATTTATTTGTTCACAGATTGCTCTTTCTGCACAAAGAGATTTTTCCACTGTTGAGATTAAGACAACTTCGATTACAGACAATATACATATGCTAGAAGGATCTGGTGGAAATATTGCAGTGTTTGAAGGAGAAGATGGTGCATTAATTATAGACAATCAATTTGCACCTTTAACAGATAAAATTAAAGCAGCTGTTTCTGAATTAACAGAACACAAAATCAAATATGTACTCAATACTCATTGGCATGGCGACCATACTGGTGGAAATGAGAATTTTGGTAACGACGGTGCCATCATAGTTTCTCATGAAAATGTGCGCAAGAGATTGAGTACCGATCAAATTATGAAAGCATTCAATAGAGAAGTAAAAGCTGCTCCAAAAGCTGCATGGCCTCAGATTACTTTTGAGGAAACAATGCAACTGCATTTAAACGGCGAACCTCTACAATTGATCCATGTACACAATGCGCACACTGACGGTGATGCTTTCGTCTTTTTTCCTGAAAGCAATGTACTTCATATGGGAGATTGTTTTTTCAAGGGAAGATTCCCATTCATTGATCTTGGTTCTGGAGGGTCTGTTGACGGTGCGATCGATGCTGTTCAAGTAGCTCTAATGCTGTGCAACAGTGGCACTACAATTGTACCAGGCCACGGTACACTAGCTAAAAAATCTGATCTACTCAGCTATTATACAATGTTAGAAACCATGAAAGACAGAGTCGTAAGAGGTTTACAGAAAGGAATGACAATTGAAGAATTAAAAGCTGCTGACTTAGGAGAAGGCTATGAAGAGTGGGGGACAGGATTTATCTCTGCTGATAGATTTATTGATACAATTTGGACAGACCTGAATAGAGAAGAATAATTAAGTTGTCCTTACTGCAGATGAAAGGACCAAACTTAATAATGTGAAAGTATATTGGAAGTATCGGGTCTGCTGTTTTTCTAAATCAGGGGTTCCTTGATTCTTATCAAATGTATATCAATTGTAACTGTGATAAGCTTAGAACATCCCAGCGGTATATTTTAGCTTCCCAGCGGTATAATCAAGCAGTATTTGGTATATTGTTCGCTTTAATGGTTATAGATATAATTGTCCCAGAACCCTCAGTATTGGTCTTAATAGTGTATCCATCGCCATCATAATTGTTGATGTATTTCAAGCGTTTATTGGTGATATTCATCCCTAAGGATTGATGACTTGAGCTAACTTTGTCTTTATTAATACCCAGCCCATTATCTGTAATGTTTGCTTTGATAAAATTGCCACTCTGTTCCAATTTAATATCTATTTTACCTTCATTTAAATCGCTGACACCGTGTTTGATCGCATTTTCAACGAATGGCTGAATCAATAATGGATCAATAAATGTACTTGCCTGACGGATAGATGGATCTACTGTTATGGAATATTGAAATGAATCCTTATGTCGCAGTTTTTCTAAATCCAAATATGTTTGCAACATTTCTATTTCTTCAGCTATGGAAATAGTAGAATTGACAGAAGCATTTAGATTTTGACGCACCAGTTTAGCAAAGCGTGATAAGTAATCCATCGCCTTTATTTTTTCATTATCCATAATAAAATTTTGGATTGAATTGAGACAATTGAAAATAAAATGAGGATTCATCTGAGCTTGTAATGCAGATTGTTCGAGACTTCTCATCTCTTCTTTAATTTTATTTGATTGTTTAATGTTTATATAATTATCCAATATTAAATAGCCTGTCAAACTGATAAGTTCAATTAGTTGACCAAACATTGCACTGTACTTACTAACGGTTCCATAATGAAGAAAGCCAAGGAATGAAAGTGGTTTAATTAAAAAGCCAATGCACAAAGCAAAATAACCGAACAATAAAATTCGATACATTAACGGGCGTGTTTGATAAAACACTGCACGTAGAAGTACATAGGCATAACTAACTATTCCAATTATAGATAAGGACTCATAAGTAATTCTGAAGATGGTAAACGTTGAATCATAAACACCAGTTAAGGTAACGATGATGAAAACAGCACATACTCCCAGAAGAACTTTATGAATTGTGTTGAATGTCTTTTCGAATTTCCGAACAGAAAGCAATTCATGAGATATTTGAATCATAAAAGGCAGACCGATGAATATTGATGCAAATAATGCTTGCTCTCCTATGTTAAATGGCAGTTTGACACCATGTTCAGCCAGGTGATAAATATTCGAAAAAATGATGTATCCAATTAATAGAAAATAAATCCTCTTGCGCGTTACTAATGCAGAGATAAGTGCATAAATAAGGAATAGAACATAGGCACCAAAGAAGATCCCATTTATCAACGTCTGCCTGAATTTTTCTTTATAAAAAGTTTCTGTTTCATAAATGTAGACTGGTATATCGAATTGGGCTTTATTGATAACATGGATTGTAAGATCATATGTATCGCCGGAGGGAAAATTAAAATCTATATAATGTTTGTCTCCTCGAGCAGCTCCTAAAAATGATAAATGACTAATTCTATTTTGTCCATTTGTTAAGTTGACTTCCAGCGAATCCACAAAGTGATTGTTGAACACAATTGTGTATTTACCACTGTTTATATTGTTGGTAATCCGTGATCTGAAATGCTTATTGTTGTTATAGGATGTTGAACTTATGGAAGGACTTTGAATTGTCTCATTACCTTCTACAATATGAATTATTTGCCTGTGATCAATTGCTTGATTAATGACATTATCTGATGGCAAATCATATCCAAGTATTTCGTTGGGTAGAATTATACAGACAAATAAAACAGTACAAATGAAACGAGTGATTTGCATTATACTTAAAGGTACTTAACTTAATTTGACTATGTTTTTGTAATACGTCATTTCATAAGTGGAGGAGTGTAATACAAAACATTTGTCATGAGCATACTTAAAGTCAAGTAACTAAAACTTAAACGCTCCTGTTGTATTGATCTTCGAAATGAAAACATCGTTTTCAATCGATTTGTTATTCAAAAGGCCTTTGAGTTTTTCACCAATATTTTCAGCTATCAAACTGTTTTCACAAAGAGCAAATACACTCGGCCCTGCACCACTAATGCTAAATCCTAGAGCATTATGCTCAAGTGCCATGTTCTTCATTTCATAGAAATGTGGAATTAGCGAAGCTCGTTGTGGTTCTATGATCAAATCTGTCAGACATCTTCTAATCATGTCAAAGTCGAGTCGATATAATGCAGCAACAAGGTAACCAAGGTTCCCAGATTGTAAGATGTGTTGTTTTAAGTCTACTTTATCTGAAAGAATCGCTCGGGATTCTTTCGTAAGGACGCTGATATGTGGATATACAACGCAAGCATACAGGCCATCCGGTGCTGGCAATTTCACTAAATCGAGCGTTTTATTGTCCCTAATTAAAATGATTCCTCCTAACAAAGATGGCGCAACATTATCCGCATGCCAGGCACCATCCGCTATTTGTTCGCCTTCTACAGCAAAGTGTAATAAATCTCTTTTTTCCAAGGGACGATTTAGAAATTCATTAACAGCAAAAACACCTGCAGCAGCACTAGCCGCACTTGATCCGAGACCGCTTCCAAACGGCATCTTTTTATGGATTTCCATTTCTATAGGTACATTCTCCTGATCCAGATGTTTCATCAGTTGAAGAGCAGCATAGCCTGCTGTATTTTTTTCAACCTCTAAGGGTAATTTCTTTTTTGCTCCTGTTATGCCTGTGATGACTAAGCCTGGTTGCTTACCAGGTCTTACAATGATTTCATCTCCTGGTCCATTGATTGCAAAACCTAAAATGTCATATCCGACAGCCATGTTGGCTACAGATGCTGGAGCAAATACTTTCAATCCCGAATTCATATCTTTTGATTACATCTTTTGTAATGACGAGTGTCAATTATCATATAAAGCCAAAGTGATTTTTATTTCCAATGCTAATGATTTCACTAAAGACCCCTGCTGCAGTAACTTCTGCTCCGGCACCAGGCCCTTTTACCACCAAAGGCCGATTCGAATATCTGCTTGTGGTAAATACGATCATATTGTCTGAGCCTTGCAATCCATAAAAGGGGTTATCACTGTCAACATATTGTACGCTTACTTTTGCTTTTCCTTCCTCAAGACTTGCAATGTATCGAATTGCTTTATCGTCACCAGCTTGCTTAATGAGTTGAGTAAAATGAGCTTCTTCCGTATCCAAGGTTTTGATAAATGCATCTACACTGTCTGCTTTTATAGAACTATCTGGTAATATAGCTTCCACTTCAACATCCTGTGGTTCTAAAACATATCCAGCCTCTCTGCACAAAATCAAAATTTTTCTCTTTATGTCTAATCCAGATAGATCATCTCTGGGATCAGGTTCTGTATATCCCAACTCTTTGGCTTCTAGAACCAAATCCTTGAATGACGTTCCAGCTTTCCATTTATTGAAAATATAAGAGACTGAACCACTTAAGACTGCTTCAATTTTGACAATGTGATCACCACTTTCAATGAGTGAACGAAGGGTTGATATAATCGGTAATCCAGCACCTACATTAGTTTCATATAGGAAATCTACATTCTTTTGTCTTGCAAGACTTTTTAAGGTTAAGTACTGTGCATAGGTTGAAGAGTTGGCAACTTTATTTGGTGTACAGATTGAAATATTAGCGTTCAGTACATCTTGATAGACATCTGGCAATTTCTTATGTGCTGTGTTATCCACAAAAACTGAATTTGGTAAATTAAGCCGTTTCATGTTTTCTACAAATCCTGCTACACTACTTTGTAGTGGAGAATCGGCTAAGCTATTTTTCCAGTTAGCCAAATCAATTCCGTTTGCATCGAACACCATATTTTTTGAATTGGCCAAGCCAACAACATTAATCTGTAGTTTTTGGGTATCGATTAATGACTGTTCTTGTTCCTTTATTTGATTGAGCAATGTACCTCCAATCAATCCTACACCAACCATAAACACATTTACTGTTTTCGAATTGGATAAGAAAAAGGAATCATGAATGAGGTTCAAGGCTTTTAACTCATCATTTGTTTTAATTGCAAATGAAATATTCAATTCTGAAGAGCCTTGAGCTATTGCAACAACATTGACACCTTCTTTGCCCAATGCACCAAATAATCTGCCTGCTACACCTGGAATATCTCGCATGTTCTGACCGACAACAGCAATAATTGTCAACTCATCGAGTACCGATACCTTTTCAACAAAAGCATTCTCTATTTCTGTTCTGAATTCTTCTTGAATAGAAGCGATTGCTTCCTCCTTTAAATCTCTTTTTATTGCCACACAAATGGAATGCTCCGAAGACCCTTGTGTAATCATTATGACGTTTATTTTCTTTCTAGCCAAAGAACTGAAAAAGCGTGCAGCAATTCCGGGAATACCCATCATGCCTGTACCCTGGAGTGTCAACAAACAAATGCCTGATAGGGAACTCATGCCTTTTATGCGGGCTTTCGATTGATCCGACTCTTTACTGATCTTAGTGCCTTCAAAATCAGGATTGAATGTATTTCGAATATATATCGGAATTTCTTTGGTCAAGGCAGGTTGTATCGTAGGAGGATAGATCACTTTAGCACCAAAGTGTGACAATTCCATTGCTTCATTATAACTCAGCGATTCGACTGTATATGCCTTAGATACTTTTCTTGGATCACAGGTCAGTACACCATCAACATCAGTCCAGATTTCGAGTTTTTTTGCGTCGACTGCAGCCGCTACTATTGCGGCAGTATAATCCGAACCACCTCTACCTAGTGTTGTGGTCAGTCCGCCGATGTCTGATGCAACAAAACCAGTAATAACATGAAGTTTAGTCTGATCTTCCAATAAATATTCTTGGATCTTTTCGTTTGTAATCGGAAAGTTAACAAGTGCAGAGCCAAAATTTTTATCTGTTTTAATAATATTTCTTGCGTCTAGAAATGAGGCATTTAGTCCGATTTGTTTTAAATATTCTGCTATGATGAAACAAGAGTTTCTTTCGCCAAAACTTAAAATATAATCCATTGTCCTTAAGCTCACCTCTCGTACCAGGAATACTCCAGTAAGTAACTGCTTGAGTGTCTCATGATTTTTCTGCAATTGTTCGAAGGCCAAATCATATGCTTCACCTAGCACCAATTCTTTGAGTGCTGTATTGTGTCTTTGCACAAACTGCTCGTGGATGTCTACGTATTCTTCCTTTCCTTCAGCAGCCATAGATCCCATTTCTATTAAACTGTCCGTGACTTTACTAAAAGCAGAACAAACAATAGAGAAGGATTCTCCTTGACTTATTCTTTCTTTAAGTAATTCGCCAATATGTTTTATCCGTGAAGGCTCAGCAACAGAAGTGCCACCAAATTTTAGTATGATCATAAGCTAGATAAAATGTTTATGAAAGAGTTGAGTCAATTTATCTGTCTCGATTAAAAAACCATCATGACCATAAATGGAATCAATACTTTCGTAAAATGCGTTAGGAATCGCATCAACAATATGTCGTTGTTCTATTTCAGGATATAGTAAATCTGTATTAATATTTACTACAACTGTTTTTGCTTTAATGTTTGACAAAGCCTTCTTAATTCCGCCCCTATCTCTACCAATATGATGCGTGTCAAGACTGTCCAACAATTTATAATAAGCAAAGGCATTGAAGCGCTTGGCTAATTTTTCACCTTGATATCGTTGATAGGATGCAGCTTTGAATGCTGTCAATGTGTCGTCATCATCGGGCTGTGTTTCTTCATAACACAGATAGTTTCTGTAGATAACCATTCCGATTGCCCGAGCTGCTTTCATGCCTTGTATGCCTCCATCATCTCTTCTTTCTTTCCAGCTAGGATCTGCTTCGATTGCCATTCTGTGGGCAGTGTGTATTGCTTTTCCCCATGATGATTCTTTCGCAGAACACACAGACAAGTACAAATTTTTAAATAAGTCTGGTTCTGTTATAGCCCATTCCAGCGCATGGCAAGCACCCATTGATCCACCTACACCCAAATGTATAGATCGTATGCCTAGGTGATTCTTAAGTTTTTGAAAAAAGCTTACTTGGTCTCTAATGGTAACGATTGGAAAATCATGATAATGTTTCTGCCCAGTTTTGGGATTGATATCCAAAGGACCAGTAGAGCCATAACATGACCCTACAAGATTGGCACATAAAACAAAGTACTTGGAACTATCCAGGATACGATCTTTACCAAAAGAGCCGTCCCACCAATCTTCTATTTTTGAACTTGCTGTCAATGCATGGAAAACCCAAATGACATTATCACCTGCGGCGTTTAATTCACCATAGGTGTGATAAGCAAGTTGCAATTGGTTAAATGCTCCACCCAATTCAAGACTTGTTAAGCCTTCTATTTGTAGGTATTGTATGTTATCCGTATGAGCCAATAGTCTTGTCTAAATGTGATACTGTATTTAATGCAAAAATGAAGCCGCAAATATAGGTGAAATTGCAACTCACAGGTATTTTAATAGTAGTCTTAGTTACCTATTGAATTGCTATTCGAGAAGAAGTTTAAATATTGTTGGATTTCCAGGCCTTTTAGTCTCTGAAGTAATCCATATTTCTCCAGAGTTGTGAAATGAAATAGATTCTGTTTGACGTTGAATTGATAAAGGAGTCTGTTGGATATCTCCACTAAAAAATTTATCCTCTTTCCATTGATTTAGCTTGATATAAAAGGGAAGAAATTCTCTCGTGACAAGATCATGCCCATAGCCTATTAGAGCTATCTCCTGTTGATCATCACTTATATCTGCTCCTGTTATTAATCCTTTTGTATCATACTGATCAACTTTAACCGCAATATGATCTCCTTTCGTTTTTGGCAATTTGTACACTTTACATTTCTTATCCAGCCAGTTTTTACTGAAAATATATAGGTGATCTCTAAAGGAGATTAAAGCTTCGCCATCAAAGTTATGGTTGTAACCATTATAAAAAGTAGATTGATCTTCATATTGGAATGTAATCGTTTCGGCAGAGACTGGTTGATCAGAATGCAACTCACTTTTCAATCCTTTGAAAATGCGCAGATTCTTCCGTTTGCCTAAATTGTTCCCAAAATCACCAACATAGAAATAGTCTTCATCTACAGCCAATGATTCCCAATCTACATTTCCTGGTACATCAAGAGTGACTTCTTTTATGATATTACCCAACTTATCTAATTGGTACAAGATTGTAGCCCCACCGCTATCATTGTGTGTCCATAAAGCTCCATCAATTTCCATTAATCCAGATGTTTCTCTGATGCGCATATCAGTAGATTCGTTAATAGCCTGGGCAATGATCGTGTCAAGTACAATTTGCTCTGGAATACTTGCTGTGGGAAGTATAGCTTGTTGTTTGCAAGAAAATAAGCAGATTCCAATAATCAAAAAACAAAAATGTTGCATCTATTAGGAGTATATGGTCATTTAAACTACAAATGTAAGTGTTGAAATTTGATTATTGAGTCATATAAGATTAAGGAAACTATAATTTATGTTTGCAACTTTTATCAACATCAACTCGTTTTTTGGGTATATGAAGCTGTTTGTTCAACTATGCTTAATTCTATTTCCTGTAATTGGCTCTACTCAGTTACGCGATACAACCTTGGTTATAGAACCTGATACAGCATTCGTAGTGACTGACGGCATCGACACGACACCAGTTGAGAATCAACAAAAAGAATACATTTCAATAAAAGGAAAAGTCTATCCTATTTTAGTAGCGAACGGGGATACGATGGTACTTGCAAATATAGAAGACGTCAGCGTGACTTCACCAAGGACCTTTGATTCGAATGATGATTATAGGAAATATAGGAAGTACAAGTACTATGCTGCCCAAGTTTATCCTTATGCTGCTGAAGCAATAAAGATTTTCAGAAAGATGGAATATGCGACTAAGCATATGAAGAAGAGAAAACGAAAAAAGTACATCAAACAATTATCAGAAGAGTTGAAAGTCGAATTCGAAAAACCATTGACAAAACTCTCTAAAACACAAGGCAAAATTTTGGTCAAGATGATCGAAAAAGAACTGGATAGGCCAATGTACAATCTCATCAAAGACCTTCAAGGAAAGTTCAAGGCATTTTATTGGAATCAATCGAGTAAATTGTATGGCTATCGACTTAAGACAGGATATATAGTTGGGGAAAATCCAATTTTGGATGCTGTTATACAAGACCTGAATATTTCGTATGAAGTTGATGAGGAATACGAGGAATTAGTCAATCAAAGAAAATAAAATTGGAAAATCAATCTGCTCAAGTTGTTGGTTGGCGGAGTCCTTCAAACATAGCCCTGGTTAAATATTGGGGAAAACATGGAGATCAATTACCTAGAAATCCTTCCATAAGTTTCACCTTATCCAATGCGTTTACAGAGACCATTGTGCAGTATGAAAAATTGGACTACAAACAAGATAAGATCAGCACACATTTTTATTTTGAAGGCAAACCAAATGAAGCATTCCAATTACGGATAGATCATTTTCTAAATAAACACTTAATGGCATTGGATTTTCTAAGGGACATCCAGCTAAACATTGAGAGTAGAAATTCATTTCCCCATTCAAGCGGGATTGCATCTTCGGCATCAGCAATGAGTGCGTTGGTGCTATGTTTGTTGAGTATAGAGCAGGAGTTAAACGGACAACAGTCTGAATTCAAACAAAAAGCATCTCATTTTGCAAGACTTGCAAGTGGGAGTGCTTCCCGTTCTGTCTTTCCACAAGTAGCATTATGGGGTAAATGTGAGATAAAGGGATCTTCTGATGAACACGCAATTCCATTAACAGACATTGACAGCGTATTCACTCATTTTCACGATGATATATTAATTGTTAGTGCTGATGAAAAAGCAGTATCCTCATCTGCAGGTCACCAGCTTATGGTAGACAACCCATATGCAGAAAACAGATATGCACGTGCAAAAGAGCATGTATTAGACTCTTATAAATATTTAAAAAATGGCAACATTGAAGCATTGGGAGAAATCATTGAAAACGAGGCTTTAGAATTACATGCACTAATGATGAGTTCTAATCCTTCTTATATTTTAATGCAACCAAATACTTTATCGATTATTTCTGCTATTCGAAAATTTAGGGCAGAAACAAATAATCCAATTTATTTTACCTTGGATGCCGGTCCTAATGTCCATGTGTTGTATCCAGATGAAATCAAAGATGAAGCACAGTCGTTTATAAACGCGCATTTGAAACCATTTTGCTCTCAAGAACGTATTATACACGATAGGGTAGGTAAGGGGCCTGAGCAAATAAGTCAATTTACACTATGAAACATCTCCTATTTATATTTGGAATATTGCTGTGTAATGTTGCATTTACACAATCGATCCGAACTACGGATAAATCTTTCGAAAGAAGAATTGATTTTCTATTGTCAGAAACAGTCCCATTTAAATATGTTGGTGAATTGGCAGAAGATGATTTGGAAAATTACTTAGTACTTGATGCGCGCGAATGGGAAGAATACGAAACCAGTCACATCAAAGGAGCTAGATATATTGGCTTTGACAATCCAAGCTATTCAGTGCTTTCTGATATTGAGGATGACCAGCCAATTTTATTATACTGTTCAATAGGGTATAGGAGTGAAAAAATAGGAGAGAATTTGATAGAGCGCGGCTTTACTAAAGTCTATAATTTATATGGGAGCATCTTCGAATGGGTCAATCAAGGCAAACCAATTGTTGATGGTAAGGGAGAAAGAACTAAAGAGATACACACTTATAATAAGAATTGGTCCAAGTGGATGATCAATGGGAGTTACAACAGAACTTGGTAAAGACTGATAGACTCCTAAAAGTAAAAATTCAAAAGATTTCAATGAAAGAATTAGGCTTAGTTTCTAATCAATTTGGCTTCAATTGGAAAAAATTGTTTAAACAACTAGGTACAAACACGTTCTCTTTAAAATTGATTAATGAATCTTATGATGTACTTGGACTTCTACATTTAATAAACATTCGAGGAATGCTAATTATGAATTTAGTTGAAGTATCTAAGAATAATCTAGGAAGTAAAAAAAGATATGCAAAGTTTTGAAATTGAATCAAATTACAAGGGATTTCTAACTTTTAACGCAAAATCGAACTTAGTAGAACTTTACAGAACAAAATAGGAGTAGTCGTTGTCATTTATAAAAACTAACTATGAAAAAACCCTAATCCCTTGTATATCTGCCTTCGCAGTTTACAGTTAAAGTATTGTCTTCAAATCCTCCTTCAAAATCAAGTCCATTATCATCAAATATTACCATTCTTTCTGATTCTATAAAGTCAGCAATAACTTCACATTCAGTTATTGTATAAACACTACCTTCAAAAGTAAATTCTGTATCTGTAGATAATATGGTAATGGTTTGAGGGAAATCTATCTCTTCGCAAGAAGTACTTTGTAATGAATATGTTCCAGAAATATCGAATTCACATGGTTCATCTTCGCAAGATGAAAATGTAAAGAGAAAGAATAATAACATTGAAAATAAAAGCGTTTTTTCAAACATTTTAAAATTTTTAATTGTGATGAAATATATTTTAGTGGTCTCAGCTAATAGTTAAACCTATGGACTTTAAGTCCATTACTCTGAATTTATAAAAGTGTCTTATGGGTAAATTTTTCGCGCCTAGTTTGCACTGATTTTTGATCCAATGGGTCAAGATCCATTTGAGAAATGACTTATATTTGGGTCACTTCCAAATACAACGTATCACTACTCACTCCTGTAAATATTCCTA
>CAYNMW010000097.1:0-17100 GCA_964398295.1 uncultured Saprospiraceae bacterium
AGTGGACAGCGATTTCTCCATGGAAGAGATGTATATAATATTGATGGTTCTTACTCCTTGACATTAGATGCGAGTAGTGGATCAGAACATTCGTGTATTGGTCGAGATGCCAGTGGCAATGACCAATATTTTGCAATTGCTTTTGTCCAAAGTCCGGGTGGTGGTTGTTTAGGTGAGGTCATCGCATATGATCCTGTTACAGGAGAATGCAGAACAATAGTAGGAACAGATCTGGACTATGCTTATCCTCAATCGGGTACACATCTTTCAGCCCTGTCACATAAAAATTCGGAGGGTGGTTGGTTAACTGCATCGATGATGGGTTATGATCAAGATGGTCAGGACCTATTGGATCAAGAACTACTCATTGCTCATGTAACTCCAACATCTTCTAATGTTTATCGCATTGCGCATCACCGATCAGATGAAGATGAATATGATTATTGGGGAGAACCACATCCGGTGATGAGTCCATCAGGAACACGAGTTTTATTTAATTCAGATTGGAGTGGCAGTGAAGATGGGATTTCAATAAATGCCTATGTGGTTGAACTGCCGATTTACGAAATGATGACGACTGCAAATCAAGAAATTGTGTTGGAAACGAATGGCATAACAGTTTATCCAAATCCAATGGATGGTATGGTCTATTTGCAAGGTCTGTCGGGACAATATAATGTGAGAATACTCAATGCTTCTGGACAATTGCATCAAACATTAACAAATGTATCTGCATATTCAATTGACTTATCAAGTCTGCCAGCAGGGCTTTTTTATTTAGAAATTGGACAAGTTGGAAATGGGGATGTGTACTTGAGGAAGATTATAAAAAATTAACGCCTTCTACTTTTTGGCTCTTTCAAAGTGTACTCTAGCGTAATTGCTCCTGATAAGCTGAAATAGTTAAATCCTGATTCTAGAGAGCCTAATTGTAAACGAGTTGGAACTGTTGGATTTTCTTCTCTTACTCGTTCGAAGCCTACTATCCGTATTTGTGGAATTAGTTTTGTAGTTAGGGATACTCTATTTGAAAACTTAAAATTGAGTAACGGAGTTATTCCTAGATGTAGATTTAAAATATGTGAGGATATTGGAAAATCATTTGATGAAAAACCAATAGAAGTGCTTCGTAGATAAACAGGGTCCAACACGATAGCGACACCAAAACGTGTAACAGATGACGGGTCTCCCAAGTACCGGCCAATTTGATATCTTAAACCCAATGAAAAAGTTTTCTGACTAAACCCTAAGATGAAGAAATTGTCTCTTCCCATATTGCTAATAATACTAGCTGTTGCAGTTCTTGTCGATTCACTAAATGAAAACCTAGTCAATGATATTTCGTGGAAGTTGTTTTTGGCATTCATAATTTGAACTCCTAATCCAATACCTGTGTGAAATGAAGAAGGGCTAAATTCTCCGTTAAGCTCAAATATTAGAGTCTCGCCTTCAATAATTTCGAATGTACCTGAATTTACAGTTAAAAATGTTAAATCAATTTCTGCAGGATCAAGTTCCTGAGTAATGGGAGAGAAAATATAATTTGTTGATGCATATGAAAACTGAATTCCTGTCGTTGCTTTTATTGTTTTTCCTTTTGTTCGACTTCGTTGCGATATACTTGAAAGAGGAATTAGAAGTAAGGCTGTAAATAGTAAAAATTGATAGTTCAAAATAGTTGTATTAGTAATATTAATAAAAGTATTGAATCTGATTTATTGATTAAATAATAGATGACGGTAATTATACAACTATTGAGTGTGATTGTTAATAATAGTAGTGTTAATGTTCCTTTTTCAATCCTTTTAAATTGTTAGTTAAGGATATATATTCAATAAAGTAGTTTTATTATTTTAGAAATTCTATACCTCAACTATACCGCTCATCCAAACTAAATTTCTCCGGATACTTACCTTTGATGTCTTTGTAAAATGCACTGATGACTTTCATGTCAGCGTCTATATCACCGGTCGGATGAATCATGCCTCCGATGCCAGCTTGTTTCTTTTCATAGTCTAAATATCCAAAACAAATAGGTACGCCAGCTTTCATTGCTGTGTGGTAAAAACCCATTTTCCATTTTTTGCGAAGGCTTCTCGAACCTTCGACAGCTACCACCATGGCAATAGACTCTCTGGAAGTAATGATCTCAGCCATTTGATCGACATAGCTGATCCTGTTTTTTGCTGTGCCACTTCTGTCAATGCCAATACCTCCTAGTGGTTTTATCAATAGATTGAAGGGGAATTTTGTCCAGTCATCTTTGATCGTAAATTTCATTGGGATATTGAGTATCCACATACCAAACTTTAGATAAAATGTATCCCAATTGGATGTATGTGGAGAGGCAATCAATACACATTTTTGTACAGCATCACCTACAGTGTTGATCGCAGTCCAGCCACTAAGTTTGAACACCAATTTTGTAAATAAGGTAAACACGATTTCGTTTTTTGTGCCGCAAAGATGTAAGAATCTGCCGAAAGAAGAAAATATCAGTATTTAACTAAGGCATCAGCAGCTTTTTGATAATCGGGTTTTAGCCTCAATGCATTTTCATACTCACTTTTTGCGACAGCTAAGTTGCCTGCATATTCTTCGGCAAGACCATTGTAGTAATAGCCAAATGGATTTGCGGGGTTAATTTTTTTCAGTATTTGAAAATGCTCTTTTGCTTGCTGAATGGAATCAATACTAATATATAGGATGCCTGTATTTAAATAGGCGTCTTCATATTGTGGGTTTAAGCTGTTGATTTGTTTGTACAATTGTATCGCAGGTATAATTTTGTTTTGATTTTGCAAATAATAAGCTAATGAATGAAGGGCCTCTATACTCTCAGGGTTGGAACGAACAGCATTCTGATAGAAGTTTTCTGCACTTGCATCCTTTTCTGTTTCTGCTATGTTGCCAAGAAGAATCCATGCATCCGTAAGATCAGCATCCAATTCAACGGCGCGTAGAAACGAAGCTTTTGCTTCTGTAAGTTTGTCTGCAGTTCGATAATTCATACCTAACATAAAATATGCTTCGGGATTATATGACTGTAAACGAATCACTTCATGTATTGTCGAGATTGAAGAGCCATAGTCCTTTGATATATGTTGAAATTCTGCGAGTTTTAATAATGTAGGAATACGACTTTGTTCTTTTTGTAAAACATACTTTAAGGTGTTAATTGCTTCTGTTGATTTGTAATCATCAAGCAAAATATCCGCTTTTAAATGATGCAATTCCCAGTTAGTAGAATCTAATTGGATAGCTTTTTCGATATCCTGCAAGGCGAGATCATACTGCTCATTTTTGTATAAATAAGCTGCTTTTTCAAATCGAATGGAAACATCATTCGGATTGTTTTCAATGGCTTTGGTCATACCTGCCAGTACTGGATCAGTGGGTGCTTGATCATTTGAAGACTCCCTTTCTGAAGGATCAGACCGGCAAGAGAAAAATATAAAAATCAATAATGTTATACAGTGTACTTTCATCTGACTAGCAATAATCAAACAATTAGGAAAATTAAAAGGTAATATTTCTCACAATAAGAGTTTCATAAAAGAAAAGCGGTCAATTAATGATCATACTTCGTTGCAAATTTAATTAAGATTGTTTGTACGCGACTGTCCTCAAAATAATCTTTCCCTTTCAAGGCATCAATAAAGGATTCTTTTTTAATATTCAATTGCAAATCCCACGTATGATAAACAATGTTTGAATCAATTAATGCTTCCAAATATTCTTTGACAAAGGAATAAACCTTTCTATCAAAACTGATGGCTTTTACTTTTTGAGACTTAATTTGTTTGGCAATTTGTCTAGCTTGTTTTTTTAATGTTGCTTTATCTTCTATCTTTCCAAGATTTGTAGGCAAGTAATAACTTGTATGAAATCCCTTGTCTGATAGAGAGGAAAATAATGGGCTTTTAATTTTACTTTCTATTATAGCCTTACTTGATAGATCGTATTTCGATTCAAGTTCGTCCAGCCTAGCACTCATTTTATTTAGATTGTTGATATTTAGATTTTTCACATCAACCCAAATTTTATAATCTAAGCTACTTGGGGAATCAGCTAAAAAATCTTCTAAGGTTTTCTCAGTTAAGGTTTTATTGTCATGTCCAACCATCAATAATTGTTGACCGTTTTTATCTTTAAGCAAGACGTCGATTTCAAAAGAATTAAAACCGTATTTCCTTACATAATTTAATTTGCCAATTGTATTGACTCTATGTGGTAGAATTCTATCTAGCAATTTGTTTTCTTTGAGCCACTTGACATTCTCCTTGATGTGGTAGTCGAAATTTAAATTGTCTATATAATTCTTTCTGCCATGCAAAGTTTTAATGTCTGAAACGGGGAGAGAATATAAGTCATTCGTTAAGGATAAATGTTTTTGAGTCTTATCAGTTTGAATATTTGATATGCCAATCAACAAATCATAAAACAAATCATTCGACCAGTACGTGTCTAGGTTGGTTTTCAGATTTTCATATATTCCAGGATATTTGGATTTATATTTTTCGGACAACCAAATAATTAAAGGCGATTCAACCATTGAATAGGTAAACAGTTTTGATTGATGACTTTTTCTTTCCCAAACTTCCTCAGCATGATCAGGTAAATAAATAAGTCCTTTTACATCAAAACTTGACTGTTGCAATTGTTTGATAAGTTGATTGATAATATAATCATTGTATACGATGCTATTGTCGTAAGCATTTATTCTTATCATATGATTTGTAGTCTTACCAAACTCGCCTATCGATAATTCAGTTGTAAATTTTTCAAATGATTTTGTATATCGATCAGTATAAGGGAAATGATTTCCAATTAAATGAACGAAAATCACTTTATTCTCTTTTGAATTTACATTCAATAATCTGTTTACTTCACCTAATACTATTTCATCGTCATTCCTATTTTTAAATGTTTTACCAACATACTTGTTGAAATAAGTTTTATCGTCAGAATTATCAGCAATTACCCCAACGTGATTATCCCAGATACCATAACGTACTTGATTACTCACCCATGCGGTTTTAAATTTAGCAGCTTTAAACATATTGACGATGGACGTTCTTTCTTCGAAGGTCTCCGCATTGTATTGGTTCGCAGATGTGAGGGCATACGATAATGTTGGTGTAGTATGCGTGTGATTTGAGACCACATTATTAAAAACCAACAATTCATTATTTTGATTCAAGGAATCCAGATAGGGTGTTGTCTTACGGTGATAACCATATAACGACATATGTTCACGGCTCAATGATTCGCCTAATACAACAACGTATAATTCATTGGTATTTTTTTTCGACGCAATGATTGGACTCTTACCGGCATTATATTGTTGATTTAGAGCCTTGAATTTTGACAATTCAGTCTGGTATAAATTAATATTGTCAAAAACAAATGTCGTAGTGGCTAAGCCAAATCTTGGTATTAAAAAGAGTAAGATGAATCCACCCATTAATAATGAAAATTGCTTAATGGAAAAGCTCTTTGGATTTGAGCCAAGGATGTTATAGAATTTTAGAAAAAGAAAAATTAAGCCAATTACAATTATGACAAAGCCGATTATTTGAGTCGTAGTACTGTTCTCTGTTATAAATGACATCATTTCTCCAGGATCAGATTGGAATATCGCAAGGAAACTATGCTCATCTATGATCTCATTATTAATGAAGAAATAGTTGATGTGTACAATAGCAGAGGCTACGATAAAAAGGTAAACTAGAAGAACAATTGTCAACAGAAGAAATGATATCCATTTGCTAGGTATAGTTTTTATGTTGTTTAACACAAAGGGAAATAGAAAGGACAACAGAACAGAGGAGCCAATTGAAAAAAGCCCTTTGAAATTTGGTGATAGGCATTCTGCAAAGAGAAGCACCACTAATATGAGCACAAAAAATGCTATCCAGTACTTGATCACTTTGTCCATGTTCACAAATTACATTGTCTAGCGACAAATGTAAAAACTATTGCTCTCTTAGTGTTTGAATTTTCAAAATCAATGAAAGCCATTGACTTTGATACTTATCGGCATATGTCACCTCTGAGTTCACTATTTAGATATAAATTCATCTTTATTCTACCTAATCTATTTTACTTCCATTTCCATTAGGTAATTATTAATTTTACGCTTCACATATTTCGATTATGAAAAAACCAGTATGGGGTGTTGATCTTGGTGGCACAAAAATAGAAGTATCGGTCTTTAATTTGATAGACACTGATGTTGAGGTAATCGAGCGCAGACGTGTCCCAACAGAAGCAAACCTTGGTTATCAACACATTATCCATCAAATCCAAAAGGTTGTTTCGGAAGCAAAAGACGCCACAGGATTAGAACCAGTACATATTGGTTTTTCGACACCTGGAACAACGGAACCATCTACAGGCTTGATGAAAAATTGCAACACAGTAGCGATGAATGGTCAGCCAATGAAAGCAGATATTGAAGCAGCACTGAAAGTCCCTGTGACCCTTACAAATGATGCTAATTGTTTTGCAGTTGCAGAAACCAAAATTGGAATTGTAAAAGAGATGGTTCCTGATGCCAGAGTTGTATTTGGCGTAATCATGGGAAGTGGATGTGGTGGCGGAGTTGTTGTTGACGGGAAGGTGATCACTGGACATCACGGTATTGGGGGTGAATGGGGCCACAACTTTCTTGATGAGAGTGGAGGGGATTGTTATTGCGGATGTATTGGTTGCGTAGAGAATGTCATTTCAGGTCCTGCACTACAGAACTTTTATACAAAACAGTCTGGTAAGGAGAAGACGATGAAAGAGATTGTTGCTGCTTATCGCAATGGATCCGATCCTATTGCAACTCAAACGATGGAACGTTTGTTTCAAATGTTTGGGAAAGCTATTTCGGTGATTATCAATGTACTTGATCCTGATGCGATTGTACTCGGTGGAGGATTAGGAAATATTGATGAGTTGTATACTTTAGGAGTGAAAGAGGTAGAGAAACATATATTTAATAAGCGGGTGGTGCGCACTCCGTTTTTGAAACCAAAACTTGGTGATAGTGCAGGTGTTTTCGGAGCTGCATTGATAGGAGCATAATTGTAATGAAAGCAAAGAAATCTTACGGGCAACATTTTCTGATCAATGAATCATTGGCAGAATCCATTGTTATGGAAGCACTTAATGTTGAACCGGATTTGCCAATTTTGGAAGTAGGGCCAGGTAAAGGAGTCCTTACCAAACATCTAATCAATTCGGGAAGAGAATGGAAAGCCATAGAAGCTGACCGGGATATGATTGCCCATTTAAATGAGCATTTTGATATAGAAGAAAACCAACTGATTGAAGCCGATTTTCTAAAAGTGAATTTGGAAGATGTATTTGATAAGAGAAGGTTTATCCTTCTGGGAAATTTTCCTTATAATATTTCAAGTCAAATTATTTTCAATGCAATTAAGTATCAAGATTTGATTCCAAACATCGTCGGCATGTTTCAAAAGGAAGTGGCAGATAGAATTATAGCAAGTCATGGTTCAAAAATATATGGCGCTATTAGCGTACTGACTCAAGTCTTTTACAAAGGAAAAACGATATTCAAAGTATCACCAGGCTCTTTCAATCCACCACCTAAAGTCCAGTCAAGTGTCATCCATTTGAAGCATCTGCCTTCATTACCCGATAAGGTAGAGCTGTCAACTTTCAGAAGGATAGTTAAAACATCTTTTGGCCAACGACGGAAAATGTTGAGAAATACACTAAAACCTCTTCTTACAGAACAATCAATGATAGAAAGTGAATTATTATCAAAAAGACCTGAACATTTGAGCATTGAGGACTTTATACAATTGACATTAGATATTCAAAATCAAACAAAATGAGTTTAGAACAAAAGATTATGACTGATCTTAAAGAAGCGATGAAAGCTAAGGATCAGGCAAAATTGAGAAGTATTAGAGCCATTAAAGCGGCTATATTATTGATGAAAACCGATGGCACTGGTCAAGAAATAACCGAGGAGAAGGAGATCAAATTGATTCAGAAACTCGTGAAACAACGAAAAGAATCCTTGGATATCTATGCAAAACAGGGAAGAGAAGACTTGGCGGCAGTAGAAAAAGAAGAAATTGCAGTGCTCGAAAAGTACCTGCCAGAACAAATGGGAGAGGCCGAATTGACCGATTATCTCAAGGGAATAGTAGACAAGTTAGGTGCAAATTCTATGGCAGATATGGGTAAAATTATGGGTGTCGCAAGTAAAGATCTTGCCGGTAAAGCTGACGGAAAGGCGATATCTGCTATTGTTAAGCAACTTTTGTCTAGTTAAGCTTAGTATAAAAGCTTGACAGACAAGAAGAAAACTCCGATATTGTCGTTTTTATAAGCCCCGTATCTTAGGTAATTTGTGTTTTCATCGTTAGATGATTAAAGACTGTAAATGAGTAGTAAACAAGATAATTATCACCTGTTGATCTCCAAGCTTGATAGCTTCATTCGTAAATACTACACGAATAGGCTAATCAGGGGTATACTTTTCACCATAGCATTGGTTTTGATTCTATTCCTTGTATTCAATTTTATTGAATACCAATTCTATCTTGGGAAAGCTGCACGTAAGGTCATGTTTTTTGGGTTTGTGTTTGCTTCGCTTGGTGCTTTGATCTATTGGGTCTTTTTGCCAATTCTGAATTATTTTCAGCTTGGTAAGGTCATTGATCATCAGCAGGCGGCTTCAATTATTGGCGATCATTTTGGAAATGTAGAAGACAAATTATTAAACATTCTTCAACTAAAACAACAGAGTGTTCAGGCAGATCAACGAGCTTTAATTGAGGCAAGTATCAATCAGAAAGCCGAAAAGATTAATATCGTTCCATTCAAATCAGCCATTGATTTACAGAAAAATAGAAAATATCTAAGTTACGCAGTACCACCTTTGCTTCTGCTAGCATGTATCATGTTAATGGCACCAAGTATTATCAAGGATAGTACGTATCGTATCATTAATAATGACACAGAATTCGAACGAGCAGCACCATTCTCTTTTACTTTAGTGCAGGACGAATTGTCTGTGCTACAGCATCAGGATTTTGTCATCGATGTCAATATAGGTGGCGAAGCTCTTCCAGAAGATGTCTTTATCGATGTAGAGAGTTATCAATATCGGATGACGAAAGAAGAGAAAGACAGATTCCGATATACATTTAAAAATGTACAAAAGCCGATCAAGTTTAATTTCTATTCTGGCAATGTCAAATCGAAAGCTTACGAATTGGAAGTGATGCCAAAGCCTTCATTGGTGGATTTTAATATTCGATTGGACTATCCTTCTTATACAGGTAGGACAGACGAGTCAATTGCCAACATCGGAGATGTGATCGTGCCAATAGGAACATCTATGCGATGGGATTTTAAAACAGAGCATACGGACGAATTGGGTTTAGCATTCAACCAAAAAAGAGTAGACGCTGAAGAAGTCAATGAGAACACATTCAGACATCAGCAAAGACAATATAGAGATGAGATATATAAAGTTTTTATCTCAAATAATTTTATGCCACAGGGTGATTCTGTGAGTTATTCTATCAATGTCATTCCAGACAATCATCCAACAATTACTGTGCAATCATTTAAAGACAGTCTGGAAAATGACGTCGTCTATTTTGTTGGACAAGCTTCTGATGATTATGGCTTGAACAGTCTGAAGTTCCATTACCGAATGACGGATGAAAAAGGATTGCAGAAAAAAGCGGAGAACCTACCTTTAGAAATCAAAGGGCAATTGGAAACTCCTTATGATTACTTATTTGATCTTCGAACCTTGGATATAAAGCCGGGTGATCAGGTAGAGTACTTTTTTGAAGTGTTTGATAATGATGGTGTCAATGGGAATAAGTCCGCGAAGACAGGCACCATGACTTACAGAATGCCAACGATAGAAGAGTTTGAAGAATTGGAGGATGAGAATGAAGAAGACATCAAAAACAACCTTGAAGAATCAATTGAAGAGTTGAAGAAGTTGCGTGAGCGCATGAAGGAGTTCAAAGATAAGATGCTGAATGAAAAAGAAATGGACTGGCAAGATAGGAAGGAGTTGGAGAAGATGTTAGAAGATCAAAAAGAGCTGGAAAAGAAATTAGAAGAGGCGAAGAAGAAATTTGAAGAGAATCTAGAAAACCAAGAAGAATTAGATCCTAAGGATGAACAGTTGCAGGAAAAACAAGAGAAGTTGCAAGAGATGTTTGAAGAGGTGATGAGTGAAGAACAACAAGAACTGATGCAGAAAATTGAAGAGCTGTTACAAGAGTTAAATAAAGATCAGTCTATAGAGATGATGGAACAGATGGAACAATCTGATGAACAAATGGAGCAGGAGATGGATCGAATGCTTGAGTTGTTTAAGCAGTTGGAGGTAGAGAAAGAAATTCAGGATAGAATAGAAGAGTTGGAAAAACTTGCAAAAGAACAAGAGGAGTTGAGCGAAGACACTAAAAATGAAGAAAAGCCTGATGAGCAATTGAAAGAAGAGCAAGAAGAGATCAATGAGAAATTTGAAGAGATCAAGGAAAAAATGGAAGAACTGGAAGAGAAGAATAAAGAATTAGAATTTCCGAAAGATCTAGGAGATGAGGAAGAGAATGAAGAAGATATGGAAGACATCCAAGAAGATCTTGATGACAGTCAGGAACAATTAGAACAGGATGAGAAACAAAGTGCATCTAAGTCTCAAAAAAGTGCCTCTGACAAAATGAAGCAAATGGCTCAAAAGATGGAGCAGCAACAGCAGTCAAGTGAAGAGGAGCAATTAGAAGAAGACATTAAAGCACTGAGACAATTATTAGAAAATATAGTGACATTATCCTTTGATCAAGAATCATTGGTAGGCGACTTAAATCGAACAAATGTAACGACACCAAGATATCGAGACTTGGTCCAAGATCAATTTAAGATCAAAGATGATTTTCAGTTGGTTCAGGACAGTCTGGAAGCATTAAGTAAACGACAGTTGGCGATTGAGACATTTGTTACCGAAAAGGTTACAGAGATCAAATACAATTTTAAATCAGCCCTGACTAGTTTAGAAGAGAGAGAAAAGCCAACAGCGAATCAGAATCAACGATTTGCGATGAAGAATTTAAATGATCTTGCATTGATGTTGGCTGAATCCATGGAGCAAATGCAGCAGCAAATGGGAAGTATGATGGCTGGAGATCAGATGTGTAATAACCCTGGAGACGGAAAGAAAGGGAAAAAGAAAGGAAAAAAAGGAGGCCAAGGAAGTGTCCCTTCTGATAAAATAACGGAAGGACAGAAACAATTGGGAGAGGCCTTGAAAAAAATGGCGCAAGATTTGAAGAATGGAGAAGGGAAGGGTGCAAAAGAATGGGCTCAAGCTGCTGCAAGACAAGCAGCAATGAGAAAAGCGCTCGAAGAATTGCAGCAGCAAAGAGGTGAAGAAGGAAAAGGAATGTCTCAGGAATTGAAAGAAATAATCGATCAAATGAACGAAACAGAGGTCGATCTAGTTAATAAGAGGTTGGATAGAGAGACATTGAATCGACAGCAAGATATTGAAACAAGACTATTGGAGGTAGAGAAAGCAGATCGTCAAAGAGAATTTGACAACAAACGAAAAGGAGAAACTGCCAGACAGAAGGAGAGAAAAATACCACCTGCAATAGAAGAGTATATCAAAAAACGCGAAGCAGAGGTTGAAATGTATAAAACAATATCTCCTTCACTAAGGCCTTATTATAGGCAATTGGTTGAGGAATATTATAATGAGTTGAAAGCGAATTAATACACACTGGTTGACTGACATCTAATGATGAAATTAATGCTAAGATTACCATCTTGCCCTTCCAGCATTTCGGAGCTAGAGCCATTTGTAATGGATCTTACTGAAAAGCACAATGTGGATCAGGATTTGTATCCCAACATTCTTATAAGCCTAACGGAAGCAGTAAATAATGCAATCCATCATGGTAACTGCAATGATAAGAGCAAACAAGTCAACATTCATACTATAGTAAACGGCAAAGGATTATCAGTAGAAGTGATTGATGAAGGCTGTGGATTTTGCCATGAATCATTACCCGATCCTACTCATCCGGACTTCATCGAAACATGTGGCGGAAGAGGTGTGTTTTTAATCAAACAATTGTGCGATAGGGTTGAATTTTCACACAACGGATCTTGTGTCAAAATGTATTTCAAGTTTTAAACATTGCCGGACGACGCTCTATTTAATTTCCATTCAGAACACGAAACGTTTACAGTAAAAGAAGAATCAACTATCTCCAACTGGCTACAACAAATCGCCTCAAAAGAACAAAAAGAAGTCTCCCAAATTAACTATGTATTCGTGTCAGATGAGGCCTTACTTCAATTGAATAAATCATATCTAGACCATCACGACTTTACAGATATTCTTTCTTTTCAGCTAGAAGAAAACCCGATAGAAGGAGATATTTATATTTCCGTTGACCGTGTCAAAGAAAATGCAAAAACGTATCAGGTGTCTTTTGAGAATGAATTGCTCCGGGTCATTGCGCATGGACTGCTTCATTTTATGGGATACAAGGATAAGTCTGCAGAGGAGAAAGAGGAGATGAGGAAGAAAGAGGAGGAGTGTTTGTTGATGTATGGAGGATCAAGTGGTTGAATTAGATTTCAGGTTCATAATATGTATTAAGTCCAAGGTACTTCAGTGCCTTGTTTGAGCGCAGTCGAAATCACTCCACCCACTCAAAACTCTCAATCAATTCTATGACATCTTCTCTGACAAAATCGTGAATAATCTGCATCGAATCCGGCCTGACTTTATTATTGAAATATAGAGAGCCCAATAAAAAATGAGTTGTACTATCCGTCAAATAAAACAACAATGGACTCGCAACTGGTCCTTCAATGTCAAATAACAAACCATGTTTGTTATCTCCTTCAATAAGGCTTTCTCTTTTGTAGTTGGCCTTAATGTGGTGCTTGCTTACCAGCTCAAATGCATCATCAACCAAATCATCAAATTCATTTCTTCCTGAAATGCCAATGTAGCTACAATGAAGTCTACCATTAAATTGTGGAAAATAAACATCAAACCAACAAGGGTGTACTGGTGCTTGATTGAAAAAAGAAGTTTTCTTTTCTATGGTGGCATAGGTGGGAAAAGAAAAATGAAAGGAGCAATCAGATTCATCAAATTGCTGATATGTTTTTTGAGGGAAATCAACTCTTGGAAATTGTTTTGGTTTTGGTAATGGAGGATCTTGCTGAAAGCAAGATGTCAAAAATACGATACCAATAAACACGATTACTTTCTTCATCATTCGATCGTAATTTTTATTCTTTCGATTCGCCGATCTGTCGCAGCAAGGATTCGAAAGGTAAAATGTTTGAAAGGTATAATCTTTCCTGACTTTGGAATAGCACCCACCTTTTCTAACATGATACCAGCAAGTGAATCTGCATCTCCTTTTACATCATCAAAAATCTCTACAGGCTCACCTATAATTTTACAAACATCGTTCAGCAAGGTTTTGCCTTCAAAGATGTAATTGTGGTCGTCGATTTTGACATAGTCGACCTCTTCTTGATCGAATTCATCTTTGATGTCTCCAATAACTTCTTCCAGAACATCTTCTAGTGTGACAATACCCGAACTGCCCCCATATTCATCCACGACGATTGCCATATGCATACGTTCTTTTTGAAACTCTCTCAATAACTCATCAATTTTCTTAGACTCCGGCACATATAAAACGGATTCTCTGATCAATGATTGCCAATTAAAGTTGGGACCCTGTTTTAAATATGCCAATAAATCTTTGACGTACAATATCCCGGCGATAGTATCGAAATCTTCATTGTATACAGGTATTCTGGAGTATCCACTTTCTTTTACGATATCCATTAATTCATCAAAAGCAGTTTCAATGTTTAATGCCGTTACATCTACACGAGATTTCATGATCTGTTTGACAGACACATCACCAAACTTGACGATACCTTTAAGGATATCAGCGTTTTCCTGCGTTTCCTGGTCGTTGGTCATTGCCAAATCAATCGCCCTATCTATTTCAGTTTTATCTGTAGAAGCTTGAAATGGTTCTATTTTTTTCTCGACTACATCAGTCAATCTAATTAAGAGACTGCTGATCGGTGAAATAGAAATCAGTAAATACGTAAGTGGGAGAGACATAAATTTAGCAAAGCCTTTGTTGTTTACTTTAGCATAAATTTTAGGAATTACCTCACCAAATAAAACCAAGATAAAACTGGCAACGAAAGTGGTCAATAAAAACTCCAAAACTGATCGAAGGAAGCCAACAGATAAACCTACATATTGATTGATACTTTCTGCCCAGGCAAGTACCATCTCGTCTGGGATCCAAATAGAGAAGATGAAATAGGATAAGATGACAATCGAAATGTTGATCAGGTTGTTGAAAACAAGAATGGTAGCTAGAAGCTTTTTAGGCTTTTCAAGAAGACCAAGAATGCGATCGGAATTGGCACCACTTTCCTCTTTGAGATCTTCAAGGTCATTTGGGTTTAAGGAAAAATAAGCTACCTCAGACCCAGAGATTAATGCGGAACACAAGATCAAAAAGAGAAGCAAAACCACAATCAGGGCAAGCTGGCCAATATTGCCAATCAAGAAAATGCATTCCAATAAAAGATGATAGGGTAAGGGGGGCTCAGATTCCAAATGAAATAATTAAATTAAACCATTAGATGATTCCTGATTAAAATGGTAGGTCATCTTCTTCTGGCAATTGAGTCTTTGTAGGGCTTGCTTCAACTGGTGAAGAATCGGGCACAACAGGTTGACTGACATAACCAGCAGCATCTGATTCACTTGGGAAATTATGGGCAAATGAATTTGCATCTCTGCGCTCAAGTATACGCATGGTATTGGCATTGATATCCGTTGTATATCTATCCTTTCCTTCTTGATCTTGCCATTTTCTGTAAGAGACTTTGCCTTCTATAAAGACTAACATTCCTTTCTTTAAGGACTTCTCCATACGATCTGCCAGATTGTTCCAACCGATTATGTTGTGCCACTCAGTTCTTTTTTGCCACTCTCCTGACTTGTCCTGATAATTTTCATTAGTAGCAAGGGAAAATTTGACAACTCTTGATCCGCTTTCGAGTGTGCGTAGGTCTGGATCGCCACCAAGATTTCCAATTAAAATTACTTTATTATACATGTGTATTTATTAACTAAATAAATATATCGATTTATCCTTCAAATACCAATCGACTACCTTTGGGATTGCAAAGCTTGTCTTATTCTCTATGTCAAACAAGTACAGATTATCAGTCTTGATCTCTTCTAGATTTTCCAAATATAGGCTATAAAATCGTGCAATAATTCTCTGGTGCGATAAAAGTTGACTTTTTGGTCCTGAAACGCGTATTTCTGTAAGTGCAGGAATTTTTTTTGAGATGCGCTTAACAGCGTTCAGAATATCCTCCTTGTCTAGACTAGATGATTCCTCTGTTTCAATGAGGGGAAAGTCAAAAAGATTCTGCCAGATGTCCTTTTCTTCTCTTTTATTAAATAGAGCATGTGTTTCATTTCGCAAGACGATGTAATGAAAATACCTATCCTTTCTGGAAATGGGTGCGTTGCGTAATGGAAGTGTTTTGGTCTTACCTGCTTTTAATGCAAAGCAATCTTTCGACACAATACAGTTTGTACAATCAGCTTGTTTAGGCTTGCAGATTAAAGCACCAAAATCCATGATTGCCTGATTAAATGCCGCTGGTTGCTTGGAGTCAAAGTACTTCTTTTCCAGGATTTGAAACAGCTCTTTTGCTGCTGCAGGTTTCATGACATTTTCTTCAAAGCCATAATGGCGGGCCAGCACTCGTTTGACATTTCCATCCAGCACTGGCGTTGGTAAATCATAGGCAAAGCTAGATATGGCAGCTGCAGTGTATGGTCCAACTCCTTTAAGAGTTAGTATCTCTTCATAGCTTGCCGGAAATTCTCCACCGAATTCGTCCATAATCCGTTTTGCAGAAGCGTGCAGATTCCGTGCTCTGGAATAATAACCAAGTCCTGTCCACAAAGCATATACCTCATCTAGATCAGCTGCTGCAAGCGATGCTACATCTGGAAACCGTTGTACAAATTTCAGGTAGTAGGGCGTACCAGCTTCCACTTTCGTTTGCTGAAGGATAATTTCTGACACCCAAATGTTATAGGGGTTTTTGGTTTCTTTCCAAGGATGTTGTCTTGGGTTTCCGGTATGCCATTGTAAAAGGCGTTTCGAAAATGACTGTCTTGGCATGTATTAAAGGTACGGAATGTACATAGTGTTCAAAAAGAAAAAAGGAAGCATCTGTTGACATGCTTCCTTTCTAACTAACCAATTTTTTTTATGCTATATCTAGGCGATCATTCTGGTTCTAACCAAATTGAAATCTCCGTAGTGAGCTTTGATTTTTTCTTTCAATGCTTTTCTGGCAAAGAATATTCTACTCTTTACAGTACCTAATGGTAACATCAATTCATCTGCTATTTCTTGATACTTAAATCCTTCGAAATGCTTCATAAAAGGAATTTTGATACTATCCTCTAAAGAGTCAATCATTTTGTTTAATTCTTTCATTAGAATATTACCTCCAGCATCGTTAGATATCACAACACTACCTGAATTAATGAAATACATGTTTTCAGTTGAGTCAATAAGGGTATTCTTTTTGACCTTTTTTCTGTAGTTATTAATGAAAATGTTTTTCATGATTGTGAATAACCATGCTTTTAGATTAGTACCAGGGTTAAACTTTTCACGATTGGATACAGCCCTCAAAGCTGTTTCTTGATACAAATCGTGGGCATCTTCATCATTTTTGGTCAAATTATATGCAAATGAACGCAATGATGACTCCAAGTTTATAAAATTTTGATCGAAATCAGCAGTTGACATAATATGGGTTTTTTGTTGATGTAAAACTAAACAAACATTAGACAAAATACAAGTATCATGTAAACAAAATTCACATTTTATCAATGCAAAAGCAACACTGAGTTTAATTAGTACACTGATAATCAATAAGTTATATAAAAAGAATACAATTGTAAACTTTCAAATATAATTGAAAGTTTTATTT
>CAYNMW010000098.1:0-16950 GCA_964398295.1 uncultured Saprospiraceae bacterium
CTTTTAAATCAACGATATATATATAATAAAATATTGTAATATGTATATCTGTAAACGATTGTGAGCCAAAGTTATATATAACAATTAATCATAATATGTTTTGGATGTACATTCAGATAAACTGGTTCTTATGCAGGATATACCTTGGACTCGATTTTTTTTGAAGCAATGGCTAGTTTTATTACTTGCCCTGACATCCATTCAGCTTAATGGTCAGATCGCCTGTAGTAGCAGCGTACAGATTTCTATGGATGAATATTGTCAAGCAGTACTAAAACCTGAAGTCTTCCTGCAAGGATTTTATGATGATTTCGAGTACTTCGAATTGACAATTGAAGGAGTTGATGGAAACATCGTGTACCAACCAGGTAATTATGCAGTTACTGTTACTGACACAAGAACAGATAATTCTTGTTGGGGTACAGCCGTAGTTGAAAATAAATTGCCTCCAAAATTGAATTGTAAAGAACTGATTGTTCCCTGTTTCTTCGATGCGAAGCCAGGGGATAATATGCTTGTCAATTATAGGGGTGTTGGTGTTTTAGGTCAATTAGCACCAGGTCATTTTGAGGTCGATTTTCATTTTCAAAATACGATTCCTCCATTCTCCTACATAGAAGATGTAGAAGTAGAATTATATCAAACACATGAGGACATCAGTCATTTGTCTGCTTTTCTAAAATCACCAGGAGGGACTAAAATTCAACTTTTTCAATCATCAGAAACAACGGAAAAAGACTGTCTAAAAGAAGAAATGTTTGTTCATTTTTCAGATCAATACAACAATGATAATCAACTCATTCAACAATGTGATCCTGGCAATGCATTGATCGGTCAGTACAAACCAAATCAACAATTCCATGCCATTAAAGGAGAACCTGCCTGGGGAAATTGGTCCTTGCATATCGAAGACGCTTTTGGAAAACCTATACACCAATGGTTTAAACATGCTGTGATTCATGTCGCAACAAGCGCTGCATATTCTGGCTTGCCATTTGATCGAAGCGACATGCAATTCAAGCAAATAGCTGACCAACGAATAGAAGTCTGGGGTGGTGATCTTTGTGGTCCTGTGACCCTATCTTATACTGATGAATTTACAGATGGGTGTTCATCTTCTGGCAATCAGTACGGAACAATGAATAGAAACTGGCAAGTCGATGACGGAGTTGGAAATGTGAACTGGTGTCAACAAGCCATTCATTTTGAAACATCAATAGTTGAAAATATTATTATGCCATATGATTATGATGATGTGTCATATCCCTCCTTTCATTGTTTATATGATTGGGGCGATCAGATTGATGCATCGGGACAACCTTCACCAAAAGTGACAGGATATCCCAAGGACAGACATTTATATAAAGAAAGGAATTGTGGAAACATTGAAGTGTCATATAAAGATGCAATACTGCCTATCTGTGAAGGATCCTATAAAATAATCAGAACATGGACCTTAATAAATTGGTGTAAAGATGCACCATTGAATATACACCGACACAATCAAATTATTGAAATCAAGGACCGGAAAGGTCCAAAAATTAGTTGCCCGTTAAACACAAATTTAATTGTGCAGGTGACCAGTCCTCATGACTGTGGAAAAAATATATTGGTGCCTTCTCCTCAAATTACGCAAGGATGTGGGTCGTATGACTGGACAATAAAATATGCCAAAGCAACTTCAGGTTCTTGTGAAGAGCCTGCTTCTGACAAATATACAAGTGATGGCGTACAACAATTAGACAGCGATATTTACATAAACTCCTTGGAATCTGGTTGTGTATGGATAAAATACTTTGTCTCGGATGGCTGCGGCAATACCACCGAGTATGCCTGTCAAATGCAGCTTAGGGACAACTCTCCACCTGTTGCTGTTTGTGATGAAACAACTGTTATTGCTTTAAGCAATGATGGTACGGCATCCATTCCAGCCAGTACCTTTGATGATTTTAGTACGGACAACTGTACGTCCATTTTTTTTAAAGGTAGAAAGTTGGAGAATGCTTGTGATACCATTAATGAACCTTCAGAATTTATAGAATTTTGTTGCGCAGAAGCTGGGCAAACAATAGCTGTAGAGATTTTTGTGTTTGATCAAAATGGCAACAAATCCTCTTGTACAGTGCAAGCTAGAGTCCAGGACAAACTTGATGCATATTTGAAATGCCCAGATGATACCAGGGTTGCATGCTATATACCCATTCATGACTTGACTGATGAGATATATGGTGCACCAAAAGCAAATGATAATTGTGGGACTGTTGGTAGCTTGGAGATTAGCTATACCGATTCATTGGATCAATGTGGTGTAGGGATAGTGTATAAAACATGGACGATCGTAAGCAATGATGACTTTCTTGACGAAAAGGTTTGTACGCAACGATTCACCTTTGAATTTGAGCCCGCAACAGAAGGACATCAAATTTATTTTCCAGTCGATACTGTACTTAATGGATGTGCACGCGCCGTTGGTCTTGATGAAACAGGAGAGCCGCTCATCATACAAAATGGATGTGGTTTGTTAGCCATAAACCATGAGGATAATGTTTTTGAAATTGCAGAAGATGCATGCGAGAAAATATTACGTGAATGGACAATCATTGACTGGTGTCAATACAAGCCAGAGTTAGGTATTTATGATGGATTCTGGCAACAAACACAAGTCATAAAGTTTAACAATACAACAGACCCACAGATAACTTCATCTTGCGAACCTATTGAGGTTTGCACATCAGCTTCTAATTGTATGGGCTCCATTGACTTGCATATGGCGGCGATAGATGATTGCACTAATGCGCGATCATTGACTTGGGAGTATTCACTCGATTTATATTCGGATAGACGAACCGATATGAGAGCAACTTCGCTTGTCTCTGACGGTGATTCAATAACGGTAAGCATTTCTGATATCCCTTTGGATGTTGCGCATGAAATCACTTGGAGAGTACATGATGGATGTCTGAATTATGGTGAATGTACACAGCAACTAGTGGTGAAAGATTGTAGAGCGCCAGTGCCATTTTGCATAGGAGGTGTGGTCATTACATTGATGGATCGTAATGGTCTGGCTCAGGTGTGGGCAAGGGACTTTGACTTGAAATCAGAGGATAATTGCTCTGATAGCGAAGAGTTGCAATTTTCGTTTAGCAATGATGTGTCAGACATCAACCGCACATTTGATTGTAGTGATGTACCAAATGGTAGATTTGCTCAAGTTGAACTCGAAGTATTTGTCACTGATCCTGCAGGCAATCAGGAAAGTTGCCACGTTGTTATCGAGTTGCAAGATAATCTTTCAGCTTGTGCCAATGAAGGTGATGAAATAACGATGGATGTAGAAGGTGCAATTCAAACTGAAACAGATGCACCAATCGATGGGGTAGAAGTAACTATCGATACTAATCTCCCAGGATTTCCCAAAACAACAGTAAGTGATGAGAAAGGTAAGTTTACTTTTCCAACATTACCTTCGAACGAGAATTATGATATTACCTCTTTCAAAAATGATGACTACTTGAATGGTGTGTCGACTTTGGATATAGTAGCCATCCAACAACACATTTTAGGAATCAAGGAGTTCACTAGTCCATATACATTATTCGCAGCTGACATTGATAATAATCTAAGAGTCAATGCATCAGATTTAGTTGATTTGAAGAGGGTCGTGTTAGGATACAAGGATACCTTTTCAAATGGACAACTCTCCTGGAGATTTGTAAATACAGATATACCAATTCTTGATGAGAGAAATCCATTTCCGTTTACGGAATCCATCCAAATTTCGGAATTTCAAAATTTGCAAAGAGAGTATGCTTTTATGGGTGTCAAAATTGGTGACGTCAATCACTCAGTCAAAATGAGTAATAGTAACGCACTTACTGAAGTGCGCGATATAAAAGAAGTAGAGTTTCTGGTATCGGATGAACTTGTGGAAGAAAATCAACTAGTGGATATTGCTTTCAGAATCTCAAAAGCTTCGCAGTTGCTTGGCTTTCAATATGGTTTTAAATTTGATCCGTTGGCATTCAATATATTGTCCATAGATGGTGGCGAAAAACTAGAAATCAATGAATCAGATCGTCGGGTAATGGCCAATGAAATAAGATTAAGCTGGACCGATCGCGAATATCAGAGATTAGAATCTGGAGATGTAGTATTTATTGTAAAAGTAAGAATGCAAAAGAGTGGATACATCAAAGACTTCCTTTCTTTTACATCTGATTTTGATGCAGAATGGTATGAACAGACAACAAGTTTAGCGGTAATTAATTCAAAGATTGAACCTAAGGATACAGATAAATCTGGGTTTGTCCTTCATCAAAATCAACCTAATCCATTTGAGCAATCAACACAGATAAATATAGAGCTATACAACAGAAGTACAATTCAGTTAAAATTGGTAGACGTGTCAGGAGCAGTTGTATATCAAACAAGTGAATCATATCCAGCTGGTAAACAAACCATTCATTTGTCTAAAGATATTATCGGAACAAGTGGTTTATTTTATTATACCGTTTCGGTAAATGGAAAATCCCAAACGAAGAAATTGGTTGTGTTGTAGCTAATGATAATTATTTAAAAGTCTTTTAATAATTGACGTTTATAGCTTTAATTTAAGTTAATGAGAAGTCTTGATTAATAATGAAAATCCCTGTTTTCAACATAATGGTCTTCTGGCACAAGATGATCAGTAATTGTAGTTATCTTATTTGAAAATTGTTTATGAGTAAACTCCAAAATCATTAAGCTATCTGATAACTCTAATAGTTTAAAATATTTGAAAGAGTCTTCAATGTTTAATATTTCAGGAATAAGGGGGCTACTCACTTTTATATAATGTCCATCATCATTCTCGGTGATTTCCCAATTCCCTTCAATTGATAAACCACAATTACTATTTTCAATATTATTATCTCTAAATGTATAATCAGTATTAAAAATCATCCTAAAAGCTAGAAAACAATGACCCATATTCATTCTATGACCATTGTTAAATCTCTTAGCTAGTTTCCAAACCTTTGTTGAGTCTGCAGAAATAATAGAATTTGGATAATTCGGGAGTTTATATTCTTCTTTCTTCTCCTCTTTGCAATTGAAGAGTAGAATTACACAGACGCAAAGAAGTGCTATATCTTTCAAGTCCTATTTTTATAAAATGATGCAAACTAATTTATAAAAATTATAGTGCTACAAAGCAAGCAGAGTGCGTCGAAATAACTTCATGGAGGTGATGCGCATAAAAAATGGGAAATATTTATTAAAAATATTTCCCATTGCAGTTTAAGGAATCTAAATCTTATTAATCCAACGATTGATTCTCTTGTCCAGCTTTGTCCACAAGAATGCTATACTCTTCTGGTGTCAGGCCATCAAGACAAAAATCAATTGGGTTGACTCGTTTTCCATTTACCTTCACTTCATAATGAAGGTGCGGTGCAGTAGATGTTCCAGTACTTCCCACAGTACCCAACTTCTGACCTTTTTTCACCTTCTGACCCTTCTTTACCACGATTTCCTTCATGTGTGCATATAAAGTTTCATAGCCATAACCGTGATCAATGACTACATTATGACCAAAGCCAGATTTTCGTTTTTCGACTCTTTTGATGCGCCCATTTCCAGTTGCTTGTACATCTGTACCACGTGGTGCAGTGAAGTCAATGCCATAATGAAACTTTTTAATTTTATGAATAGGATGAATTCTATAACCATATCCGCTGAGATATCGAATGTTTCGTTTCAATTCGGTTTCTCTTACAGGTTTTATAGAAGGAATCGAAGCAAGCTTTTCTTCCCATTCATGTGCTTTCGTTTGAATTGTATCTAGGGAAGCTCTTTGAATACTTAGCTTCCGTTTTATTTTATCTACTACTTGGAGAGTAGATTTGACAAGAGACCCTGATCCTTGATAGGGGACTAGATTAGAATACTTGTCATGTCCACCAACACCTGCTTCCCATACATTATCATCTATAACATCCATTTGGAAAATCATTCGATGGATCTCAGAATCTTTTTCGTGGAGTTCGGACAGTTCCTGATTTAGGTCAACATAGTCATTTGTCAGATTATCGTAATGATAAGACATCTGCTGCAATTCTCGCTCTAGTGCTTTCTCCTTAGGAGAAGGAAGAAAATACCATGCTAGTGCAAATAAGCAGATTGCAGCAACCATGACAGATGATAAATACCCAAACAGTTTAAATAACCTCTGCTTATTTGTCGTTTTCAGCTCTTCATATTGAAGTGTGTGCTGATTGAAAACAAATTTTTCTTTACTCATATAAATACGGCTGTAAGTTTATTTACAATACCTTTGCTACCGGTTTTTGGGTTACGGCAGAGTTGAATTGAACGTCGGCAAAGTTATCATTCACTCTCCTTTTTCCAAAATTAAACGCACAGTAATTCAATTACATTATATTATATTTAAATGTAATATATAATTATCAGATTACAAGCGTTTTAACATAGATTAATGACAAATTAGCAATAGACTTAATGTGTTAAAGAAAGGCTAATTTTCATATTAAGAAATAGTTTAATACATAAAGCAAGATGAAGGCGAACGAAATTAGGCAGAAGTTTTTCGATTTTTTTGAGTCCAAAAAACATCAAATAGTAGCATCTGCACCGATCGTAAATAAGAATGACCCGACATTGATGTTTACCAATGCCGGGATGAACCAATTTAAAGACTTTTTTCTCGGTAATAAAACACCATCCAACAGACGGATTGCGGATACTCAAAAATGTCTGAGAGTCTCTGGAAAACACAATGACCTTGAAGAAGTTGGGATTGATTCCTATCACCATACGATGTTTGAAATGCTTGGCAACTGGTCATTTGGAGATTACTTCAAAAAAGAAGCGATCGGATGGGCATGGGAGTTATTGACTGAAGAATATGGTTTACAAAAAGATAGGTTGTATGTATCTGTATTCAAGGGAGAAGAATCTGAAAACTTAGTTCCTGATGACGAGGCTGCTGGTTATTGGGGAGAATTTGTAGCGAAAGATCGGATCCTTTATTTTGATAAAAAGGATAATTTCTGGGAAATGGGTGATGTTGGTCCATGTGGCCCTTGTTCTGAAATACATGTTGATCTTAGAAGTGATGAAGACAGAGCCAAGGTAGATGGAGGCACATTAGTCAATCAAGACCATCCTCAAGTCATAGAAGTATGGAATCTGGTTTTTATCCAATTCAACCGAAAAGCAGATGGCAGCTTAGAAGAACTTCCTGAAAAGCACGTTGATACGGGAATGGGTTTCGAACGCCTTTGTATGGCATTGCAAGGAAAACATTCTAATTATGATACTGATTTATTTACGCCATTTATAAGTCTTTTAGAAAGAGAGAGTGGTATTCAATATACGGGAAGCTATGAGTTGTCAGCTAAAAGTGATATTGCCATGCGAGTGGTTTCTGATCACTTGAGAGCAGTGAGTTTTACCATAGCTGATGGAGAATTGCCATCCAATACTGGTGCAGGATATGTCATCAGACGAATTTTAAGAAGAGCTGTCAGATATTATTATTCATTTTTAAATATCAAAGAGCCATTATTGCACCGCATGGTTGACCTGCTTTCGCAGAAATTTGGTGACGTATTTCCTGAATTGCGTTCTCAAAAGGAATTTGTACAAAAGGTGATTTTAGAAGAAGAAAAGTCCTTTCTAAACACATTAGAAGATGGACTAAAACGACTGGAGTCGATAGATACTACTTCAGGTAAAATTGACGGAAAGACAGCATTTCAATTATACGACACCTTTGGATTTCCAATTGACCTTACCAGATTAATTGCATCTGAACAGGGGTTGATTTTAGATGAAGAAGGATTTGCTGCTAATCTTGCCGAGCAACGAGAAAGAGGTAGAGTAGATGCCAAAAAAGTCACCGGAGATTGGAATGTGTTGAGTGATTCTAATGAGGTGGAATTTATTGGCTATGACGATCTGCGTGCAACTGATGTGCGCGTCTTAAAATACAGAACAGTAAACATCAAAGACAAAGATCAATTTCAAGTCGTACTTAATCGTACTCCATTTTATGCTGAAGGTGGTGGACAAGTTGGAGATCAGGGTTTGCTTTGGTTTGGAGAGGAAAAGATTCCTGTATTGGATACCAAAAGAGAAAACGATCTTATCATTCATATTATAAAGTCATTGCCTTCTAATATTGAAACTCCAGCTAAAGCAGAAGTGAATGCCAAACGCAGAAGCTTTGTTGAAAACAATCATTCTGCAACACATTTATTACACGCAGCTTTGAGAGAAGTACTTGGTACTCATGTCCAACAAAGAGGGTCTCTGGTAAATGATAAGTACCTTCGATTTGATTTTTCTCATTTTCAAAAAATGACGGAAGAAGAACTTGCTACTGTTGAAACAATTGTCAATAAGCGAATTCGGGAGAACATTAAGCTTCAGGAAGATCGGTCTATACCAATCGATCAGGCAAAAGAATCAGGCGCGATGATGTTGTTTGGAGAGAAATATGGCGACAATGTTCGAATGATTACATTCAATCCAGAATTTTCGATTGAATTATGCGGAGGCTGTCATGTTAATTCTACTGGCCATATTGGATTATTAAAAATAGTATCTGAAGGAGCAATAGCTGCAGGAGTGAGAAGGGTAGAAGCTGTCACGGCGGATAAAGCAGAAAGTCACATCAATAAAGAGCTGACTGAATTGCAATCTATTCGAGGAGTTTTTAAGAATCCAGTCAATACCTTGAAGAATGTACAAGCTCTTCAAGACGAAAATAAAGACTTGCGTAAACAGCTTGAATCGTTCCAGCTACAACAAGCATCTGCGACGCAAGAACATTTAATGACACATTTTGTATTTGAAAAGGGCGTCAATTTATTGACCCAACGGTTGCAAATAGAAGATTCTAAATTGGTGAAAACAATTGGCTATAACTTAGAAAAAGCAAAAGGAGATGCATTGATTGTGTTTGGCTATGAAAGTAAAGGCAAGCCACAACTGATGGTAATTGTAAGTGAAAGTCTAACTAAGGATGATTACTTACATGCTGGAAAAATCATCAAAGAATTAGCAGCTGAGATTGAAGGCGGCGGTGGGGGTCAGGCATTTTTTGCATCTGCTGGAGGCTCTAACATTAGTGGATTGGATGCGGCATTGGCAAAAGCAAAATTATTTATTTAGAGTCGTTTGATTTGAATATAATTCTGACCAGTATTATTGTTGCACTGTTTTGCGCACTTTTATTTTTGAATTTATATTTCAGAATGAAAGTCTTACGGAGTTTTAAATATTTGAATGAAAATAAAGTTGAATTTAATATTGGACAACTCATAAATCAAGGAAGATTAGAAAATGAAGTGTTGCCAAAATACCCAAAACATAAAGCTGAGATACAAATGTTTGTTCATCAAATGAAATCATCGCTAAAGATAGCTTTGGTAATAATTGTGAGTATCGTGTTTATAGGCATTGTGTTGAATGGCTTTTACAACTGACTCCGAAAAATAAATTCGTAACTCTTGAAACCACGAAAACGGGATTTATTTATTTACAAGTTGCTGGATCACCTTTCAGCACTAGTATCCTGGTTTTTATTTTTTATCTATCGCAAAAGAGTTGAAACAGGTTTTATTGACTTCGAACAAATTACAAATGATTCTAATTTTTATTTAGGGCTTTTAGTTATTCCTGTTTTGTGGATTTTGGCTTACAGTTTATTTGATAAGTATGATAGTCTCTATCGACTATCTAGATTTTCTACTTTTTTTAGAACCTTGGCTTTGACAATATTTGGAGTGATGGTTTTATTCTTTACTGTTTTAAGTGATGACCTCACATTTGATTATGTCAGATTTATTAAACCCATTTTGATTTTAATTATTCTCCATTTTGGGATTACTGTATTTTTTAGAATGGCTTGGCTAAGTATCTGTAAAAGAAATATTCGATCAGGTAGGGTTGCCTTTAAAACGGCAATTATTGGTGATTATGAAAATTCAAAGGAATTACGTAAAAGTTTAAATGACAAGAAAAATAAATTTGGACATCACATTGTTGGAATTATAACTGACCATTCAAAATCATCAGGAGATAACGGACTACCTATATTAGGATGCATTTCAGAACTCCTGTCCATAATAGAACAAAATCAAATTGAAGATGTCATTCTTGCAATGGGTGAGAAAGATAAATTACGCGCTCAATCTGTCATCCAGCAATTAAATGTTTTTCCGGATTTAGCAATCAAAGTTATACCCGAAATGCATAATACCGTGCTTGGGCATGTTAAGATGAATCACATTTATGGTGCACCGTTTATCGAGCTTCAGCAGGAATTAATGCCACGTTGGCAATGGGTTGTCAAACGATTGATGGACTTAAGTATAAGCATTGTAGGATTAGTCATTTGCTTACCAATTATGTTGTATGCAATGATTAGAATAAAAATGGAATCCAATGGTCCGATCATGTTTAGCCAAGAACGTATTGGGAAAGGTGCTGTTCCATTTAATATTCTAAAGTTTAGGTCAATGGTGGAACATGCAGAAATGGATGGTCCACAATTGTCTCAAGATTCTGATATGCGAGTTACCAATTGGGGTAAGACTATGCGAAAATGGAGAATAGATGAATTGCCACAATTTATTAATGTCATAAAAGGAGATATGTCACTAGTAGGTCCTAGACCAGAGAGGCAGTATTATATTGATCAATTGTCTGTTGATTTACCTCACTTTAAACAGTTGTTGAAAATAAGACCAGGAATTACTTCTTGGGGTCAGGTCAAATATGGTTATGCATCTACACTAGAAGAAATGAAACAGCGATTTCGCTTTGATATGTTATATTTAGAAAATATGTCTTTGGCATTAGACATCAAGATTTTATTTTATACATTAATTGTGTTATTTCAAGGCAAAGGAAAGTAGAATGAGAAAATTTGGTTTAATTGGTTATCCCTTGAGTCACACTTTTTCACCTGGATATTTTAAAGATAAGTTTGAACGAGAAGGTATAGAGGCATGTCAATATGACCCATATTCTCTTGCATCAATAGAGATGTTCAAAAAATTATATAGTGATGAATTGGTCGGGTTGAATGTGACAATTCCATACAAGGAACAGGTCATTCCATTTTTAGATAAAATATCTGAAGAAGCAGCTGAAATAGGTGCAGTTAATACTATTCATTTTGTTGGTGGCAAAATGATAGGTTATAATTCTGATGTCTATGGTTTTAGTCAATCATTAATCAATTGGATTGGGAAAGAAAATTTGCCTCAAAAAGCATTGATTCTTGGGAGTGGTGGAGCATCAAAAGCTGTTGGATATGTATGCAAGCAATTAAATATTCAAAGTAGAATTGTATCGCGAAAAGAAGGTTATTTAAATTATAAGGACCTCAATGAAGCGATTATGAAAGAGCATCATTTGATTGTCAATACAACACCATTGGGAATGAGCCCACAAATAGATGCCTTTCCTGATTTGAATTACAAGCTTCTTGGTAAAGAACATTACTGTTATGATTTGGTTTATAACCCTGAGATTACGAGATTTATGCAAAAGGCAAATGAACAAAATGCGCATACCAAAAATGGATATGAGATGCTTATTCTACAAGCAGAAAAATCATGGGAGATCTGGAATTCCTAATTCATTATTTCTTCGTTTTTTGAGGCATTCGTATATTTAAGTACTAATGACTAAGCAAGTATTACCAGATTTTTCCAATACAGAAATCGCCTTCCATTCCAAATCAAATAAGGAATTAAGAGAAACCTATCGCATGTTCAAAGCGATGAACAATCCTACCATTGTTAAGACCATGTCTTCGTTGGGTTTGCTTGCAGTCAAATTGCATGTTCCCTTCCATGAACGAATAATCAAACGGACAATGTTTGAAATATTTTGCGGTGGTACATCATTATTAGATAGTCAAGACACCATTAAACGATTAGGTGCACATAAAGTTAGCGCTGTATTGGACTACGGAGCAGAAGGTAAAAGCGAAGATGAAGATCTGGATCTAGTTAAAGATGAAGTCTTGAAAGGCATCCGTTTTGCAGCATCCAATGATACAGTGCCTGTAGTCGGCACAAAAATGACCGCTTTAGCAGCAAATGAATTATTAGAAAAATTAAATGTCGGTGCATCATTAACGCCAACAGAAAATTCCTCAAAACAAAAATTACTGGCCAGATTACAACAAATAGGAGAACTTGCAGAAGAATTGAAAGTACGGGTATTTATAGATGCAGAAGAAACTTGGATGCAAGTTGCGATTGACCAACTTGTCGGCGAGATGATGCGGGAATATAATAAGGAAGAAGCCACGATTTATACCACTTACCAAATGTATTTAAAAGATGGTTTGCCTAGAATGAAAACCGAATTTGAAGCATCGCAATCAGAAGGATTTGTACTTGGTGCTAAAATAGTTCGTGGCGCATACATGGATAAAGAAAGAGAGACAGCAGAATTTGAAACACGATTATCACCAATCCACGACAACAAAGAAAATTGCGATCGTGATTATAATGTTGGAGTTCAGTTTTGTGTAGACAACCACACAGAAATGGCTTCATGTGTTGCCACTCATAATTTAGAAAGTAATTTACTACTGGCTCGACTTATTGAAGAAAATAATATTGTAAAAAATCATCCCCACCTTAATTTTTGTCAGCTACTTGGGATGAGTGATTACATTACCTATAATCTTGCCGCCTCGGGATATAATGTGGCGAAGTATCTTGTTTATGGGCCTGTGAGAGATGTGGTGCCTTACCTGATCAGACGGGCTGAGGAGAATACGTCTATCACTGGTGAAATGAGTAGGGAATTGGGGTTGATAAAGAAGGAGATGGACAGGAGGAAGTTGTGATAGAGGGTTTCACCACAAAAGAAGCAAAAGAGATAAACTCAAAGGAGCAAAAGAAAAGAACAGATTTATAAAATAATCAGGATTCGGGGAGCCTTCCAAATAATTTGTTCACAAAGGTTTTTTGTCCCTCTTTGTACAAATTGACAACATTGAAATTGAGTAATATTCCTTTTGGGGCGTTCAATAATCTCATGTAAGTCAGTAATTGTGCTTCGTGGATAGGTAATAAGCATTCAGCAGATTTTAATTCAAGGACCAAACAATTCTCTATAAGCAGATCACATCTTAATTGTGCGTTTAGCTCAATTTGATCGTAGGTAACTGGTACCTTTAATTCCGAATTAAAGTGGATACTCCTTTTTGTAAGTTCATAACTAAGACAATCTTGATAAACTGATTCCAATAAACCAGGGCCAAGTGATTTGTGAACTTCAATTGCTGCTCCATTTACTCTATAGGTAAGGTCTTTTAAATAGTTTTTTGTTAGTGCCATAAAGGTTCTTGTAAATTGTGTTGTGTAAAATTGTAGTACTAAAATAGTTCTTTTGCTTCTTTTGTAATGCTCTTTTGCTCCTTTTGTGGTGAAAAAAATTGCCCATTCTGCAACCTTTACAACAACATCCCCGTCCTTCATATGTAACTAATCAAAATCTTCCAATCGTATGAAACAAAACTATTTTTCTGCCGGACAACTTTTATTAGCAATTTTATTTTTCACAGCCTATTCTAGCTTATCAAATGCCCAACAACGCATTCAGGCTCAAGACATCGTAAAAGCACTAAAAGACGGCCAAGATGTCAGCTACGAAAATGCCACCATCGTAGGTATCATGGATATGACCCCATATGCAGAAAAAGCCCCTACCTTACCAAAAAAGAGAGGGTATAATGGTAAAGAAATAGAAAACCATATTAAGGGAAATCTAAGTTTTATCAACTGCACCTTTGAGGATCATGTCTATGCATATTTTAATGATGACAACATCTCTCATACCAAAGGAAACTCAAAGTATACCTTCATCACTCATTTCAGAGGAAATGTCAAATTTGAAGACTGTACCTTTGAAAAGAGAGCCTGGTTTAAGTATTCTGATTTTAGCGAGAACGCAATTTTTGCTGGGACAACATTCAACGGATCATCAACATTTAAGTATGCTGAATTTGAGGACAATGCAACTTTTACTGGCACCACATTCAATGGTTCATCAACATTTAAGTATGCTGAGTTTCCAGAAAATGCTGATTTTTCAAGGACAGTATTTGATGATGACAATACATTCAAGTATGCAAATTTTAAAGAGCACGTTAGCTTTGCTGGTGCGAGATTTAATCAAGACGCTATATTTAAATATACCAAGTTTAAGGACGGAGTATCATTCAGCAATGCTTTATTTGAAGATGATTTAAATTTTAAATACACTGAAATAAAGGGAGATTTCAATGATCAAAATATGGTGGTCAATGGAGAGGCAAACACAAAATATATGAAGGTCAACGGCAAAAAATTCTCACACTGGTAGAAAGATTAATCTTAGTAATTCTACAAAGGCGATACTCATTTGGGTGTTGCCTTTTTTGTTGAGGATACCTTCCTTTTCATCCTGACTGAATGAAATGAACGTCAGGATTGCTCCTTTTTCACCCATAGGGTGATCAGCCTTTGGCTGTGTGGTGAAAAGATAAATCACTCCTGCATACAACTTTTTGCTTCTTGATACATATAAATAGTTGCATAAGAATAATATGCCTATTTTGAATTCCAGAATCACATTAGTAAATTATGTCCACAACCACCACACATAAGTCAGCTTGTATCCTTTGTTCAGTAAATTGCGGTATCGATATAGAAATTGATGATGCGACAAAAGAGATTGTCAAAATTACTGGTGACAAAGATCATCCTACTTCCCAGGGTTACATTTGCCAAAAGGCAACCAGACTCAATTTTTACCAAAGTCAAAAGAGATTGACTTCACCGCTCCGTAAAAAAGAAGATGGCACATTTGAAGAAATTTCATGGGACATAGCTATTCAAGAAATTGCAGAAAAATTGGTCCATGTTAGAGATACATATGGAGGTACAAGTATAGCTTATGCAGGTGGAGGAGGACAGGGCAATCATGTTGCCCAAATGTATGCACAGGCTTTTCGCAAAGTTTGCGAGACTCCCTACATATACTCGTCTATTGCACAGGAGAAGACAGGAAATTTCTGGGTCCACGGCAAGTTATTTGGAAGGCAGAATGTTGCCTATGGTGAACCTGTTGACGAAGCTGATGTAGCAGTGATCATAGGTGCAAATCCAATGCAATCGCACGGTATTGCTCGAGCGCGCAGGGTGATTGGAGATATTTCCAGAGATAAAAATCGAACATTAATTGTCATCGATCCCAGATTAAATGAAACTGCAAAAAAAGCAGACCATTTCTTACAAGTAAAACCTGGGCGTGATGCTTGGCTCATGTCAGCGATGTTGGCAATCATCATTCAGGAAGGCTGGGAGGATACTGATTTTATCAAGAAACATACAAATGGCTTTGCTCAAGTAAAACCTTATTTCGAAAATATTCAGATTAAAGAATATATCGCTATAGCAGGCTTGGATTATGAGCAAGTGTATAACATTACAAAAATCATTGCCACAGCAAATAGCGTCACTATCCGATCAGATCTCGGTATCGAGATGAGTTTGAACAGTACTTTAAATGCCTACCTCAAGCGATTGTTGTTTTTAATTACTGGCAACTTCAATAAACACGGTACTAATCATTTAGCTACATGGTTCGTGCCTCTCATTGGTCATTCCAAGGATCCAGAAGAAGGAGGCATGACAACCCAAGTGACCAAAACAAGAGAGATTGCAAAGGTCTATCCACCAAATGTTCTTGCTATGGAAATAGACAATGATCATCCAAATCGACTTAGGGCTCTCGTTGTAGATAGTTCTAATCCGGTTTTGAATTGGGTAGATACCAATGGACAAAAAGAAGCGTATAAGAAATTGGATATCATGGTTTGTATTGATGTAGCAATGACAGAAACTGCACGTGAGTCAGATTATGTCTTGCCTGCATCCAACCAATTTGAAAAGTATGAAGCAGCTTTCTTTACAGAGAATTTCTTCCAATTGCGTAAACCAATTCGAGAACCTTTGGAAGGAACTTTAAGTGAACCAGAAATTTATACCCGATTGGTCAGAGCAATGGGAGCGATGAAAGCAGATCTGACACAATTGGAAAATGCAGCAATTCAAGACAAAGAAAATCCTGGTCAGGGAATTTATCAAGGAGCCTTCATGCAAGCAGCCATGGAAGCACCTGAAATGAATAAGTTTGCCGCAATCGCTTTAAGAGAAACACTTGGCAAGACAATGGACGATGGAGCTGAGAATGCAGCGTTTGTTTGGATGGCTGCACAGATGTATGCGAACAAGTATCCCAATGCGATCAGAAATGCAGGTTTCGATGCGAAGGATAGACAACTGGGAAGTCAATTGTTTGATAAAATAATGGATAGTCCATCTGGGATTAAAGTCAGCAAGCATAGGTATGAAGACATGTGGGATATCCTTCGAACTCCCGATAAAAAAGTAAACTTATACATCGAAGAATTGCTAGAAGAATGGTTGACAAAATTACCAGAAGTACTTGACCGCCAAGCAACTTTAGAAAAAGAGTTCCCATTTAATTTAATTGCAGGTGAGCGCAGAACATACAATGCCAATGCAGTCATTCGCCATGACGATTGGGTGAAGTCAGACAAAGCAGGTGTTCTAAAAATTCATCCACAAGATGCTGGAACATGTAACGTAGAAGAAGGAGATGCTGTTCAACTGACAAGTCCAACTGGACAAATAAAAATCGTAGCACACCTTACAGAAGAAGTAAAACCAGGAGTCATCTCGATGCCTCACGGATATGGTATAGATAATGGTGACGGTAAAGATTATACAGAAATTGGCGCTATGCCAAATATCTTGACAGATGCCAGCTATTGTGATCCCTTAGCTAAGACACCTTATCATAAGAATGTGCGGGTGAAGTTGGAGAAGGTTGGAGAGGTTGAAG
>CAYNMW010000099.1:0-16834 GCA_964398295.1 uncultured Saprospiraceae bacterium
TTTTGATCCAGCATCAGCTATTTGCTTTATTAAGCTACCTTCTATGTTGTAGATATTTAAAACGAAGTCTGATTCACTAGGAAGATAAAAGTCAACTCTAGTTTCTTTCTCAAATGGATTCGGTACATTTTGATATAAAGCAAAACTCAAGTTTTCATCTTTAACAGATGCTTCTTCAAAATTGAAGTTGGCTGTATAACTATTTGAATTCTTATCGTAGAATATCAATTCTGTAATGTCTGACCCAAATTCCATCATGTCACTTAACTGACCGCTTTCAGTTGCAACAAAGCTTAAATTCATGATGTTGTCACCAGCCTTCAATGGAGCTGACGTGATATCATGCCAACTAACTGTACTTGTTGTTTCATCAATCTTCGCACTGTTATAATTGTTGAATGTTAAGTTTGAAGAATTAACACTAAGTAGTCTCAATGACTCTGAAGCCAAAGTAAATTGGAATGCAGAAAGATCAACATCCTGGCTTACCGTAATGGCAACATCAACTTTCTCTCCTGACTTGATGGCACGATCTTGAATATTAAATTCTATTGCTTCATCATTTCTATCTTCTAATTCAGTTAAAAAAGTACTAGCTGATTGGTTAACATCTCCAATTTTAACGGCAACAAATCCTTCTTGTAGCTCACTTGAATTCAAGTCAAGATAATCATACATTTCAGTAAAAGGCCATGGAGTGCTTGGGCTCATTGCATCAGGTCTATCCTGTACAAATCTCCAAGAATAGTTATGTGGAAAATCATCAATCGCACCTAAAATCAATTTTCTTATTTCAATTATATCTATAGCTGAAACACCTGATGAGTTATTTGCATCCGCAGCAATCATCTTATAAGGACTATCCAAAGATTGAATTCCTAACAAGTGTTTTTGAATCGCTACAAGATCTATGGTGGTTACCCCATTGATATAATTATCATCTCTAAAAGGTGTCAGATTATAATCATGTCCAACTTCTACTGAAGAGAATGCAAAGTTTCCACTTTCAGTTGTTGTATATATAATATCATCTATTGCTGGATCATTACTCTTCAAATAAACATTCACCTCAGAAACAGGCAAATTATTTTCAGTCATAATTGTTCCAAAGATATCAACATTACCTAATGAAATATCTGTACAGACATCATCATTATCTGTAACCAAAATGAAGGTCTCACAGAAATCTTGATTTCCTGCTTCATCTGTCACCCAAATCTGAACCATGATACTTGCACTCATTCCATTAGGAATATCATCACAAGTAATCGTGAGACTGGTCTCATTCACATCACTTGAGAATGAAAACTGTAAATCATCATAAGCTGTACAATTATCAAAGCTACTTCCTGCTTCGAAATCTGAAGCCCATATAGTCACTTCACCAGTTGTAGGCATGATCACAGTCGAAAGACCATTTATGCATACAGGTGTTGGCTTCTTACAATCTGTAATTTCAAATTGATATGAACAACTGCTGCTATTTCCACACTGATCTGTAACAGTCCATGTGATAGTATGTGTACCAACTGGATAATCACCTGTTGCATCATTCGTGCTTCCTGTGATATCAATGGTACCATCATTAAAGGCATCTATTTCATATTCCCAGTCTAGATTAGCTCCATCACAATCGTCCTCTGCTGTTGCTGTCAATTCAATTTGCTCTCCTTGGCAAGAATCGCTAAAGGCACAAACAGAAACATTGCTACAAGCAGATGTTATGATAGGAGCTGTTGTATTGTCAACTCTCACTACTTGTGTAAAGGTCCATATACCATTAGCACCAGGGTTTGATTGATCAAACTGGCACCAATCGATTACCGTCCAAGTTCTTAAGATCTTCATACAGAATCCGTCTTCTTGGTAGAAGACTGCATCTTCATAGCTTACAGCAATAAGACCACATCCTGCCTGTTGATAATCTGGAACATCAAAACCATCAGGTAAAGATTCTGGAGCTGTATCATCCATACAACCCAAATCATAATTTTGTGGCCATGTTATATCATTGCCATCAAATGGATCATTATCAATGATGTATATATTCTGGAAACATTGTGAACTTCCGTTTCCACTATTTACCGTTGCATATCTAGAGATTGCTGGAAGATAATTTCCATTTGCATCAAGTGGGCTTAAACCACATACTCTATTATCAAAAACTTCTATGTCTATATTATAGCTATTGCAATTTCCAGATACGGAAATCGTACCATATGTATCATCCAACACGTTTGATAAGGCTACTAGATCAATATCGTCTCCACATGTCAATGTGATATCTGAAGGGCATTCAATTTCAGGAGCTACTTTATCTTGAATGGTTGCCTCAATCGAGCAGATATTGCTATTGCCATTCACATCCCAAACTCTTAACTCAAGCATGATAGGTCCTTGCGCAACGTCTTCACAACAGAATGAAACCGTTGGTCCAAAATTCGTAGTGTTAAAAGAAACATTATTACAAGGTCCGAAATTGACTCTTCTGATTTCAAAATAATCGATCTCACAATAATCATAAGATCCATCATCAAATCCGATTGCATCAACGGTAACCTCACCCGTCGCATTAAGTGATATAACTGTAAACTCATCACAAATGGCAACTGGAGGAATGTCGTCTACTACTGTTACAGTCATGCTACACTCAGCCGTATTTCCACATTCGTCGGTAGCAATGTAAGTCACTTCATTGTCTCCAAGTAAAAGACCTGACACTTGATACACTTGACCGAAAGAACTTACTGTTCCATTCTCTACTTCTACCTCATAGGTATAAGTATATCCATTATTGTTACAAGCCAAAAATACATCTGGCATTGGCAATTGAGTTGTACCAGTACAACCATAACCAAATGCTCCAATCGTCATGTCCGCAGGACAATTAATCGTAGGACCATCTCCTTGTACTTTTATCACCTGATAATGCAAGAAGAACTCACTTGTACACCAATCTAAAATGGTCCAAGTTCTAAGTACTTTATAATTTGGCCCACATAGTGGTAATATTTCATCTTCATAAACTGCAATAAGATTATCGCAATTCAAGCCTCCTGGTTCTCCTGTACAAGAGGTTGGCAATCCTTGAATAGCACAAGAGCTATTGCAAGAAATCATAGGATTCGCTATTCCATCAAAGTCTGGTGGAAGCGTAACATCCGTAAGTAAAGATCTTAATATGTATATTTCTTCAGTACATGATGAACTGTTTCCATAATCATCAACAATATCCCATTCTCTTTGTATGAGTTTAATATAAGGACTTGAGCAAGGCTGGGGAATTACCGTATCGTCATAACTCAATGTTGCTCCTCCACATGCATCAATACCATTTATTTGATAAGAGTTAGTTCCAATCAATACTGGACTAACAGGTCCATCAGCAGGGAACCCTAAAACAAATGGGTCAATATCATCATCACAGGCAATGGTATCATTTGCACAAACTAAATCTGGAATACCTTTATCCTGAATCACAACAATACCCCAACAACAAAGTCCTGTTGTCAGCTCACAAGCTTTCACATAAAGTGTATCTCCAATATAGTCACCTGTCACCATTGGACTGGTTGGAATATCTGGTCCATTTGGTCCAGCACAAACGATCACTTCGTAATTATCTTCACATCCAATTTCTCCTTGAATGATCATAGTTGGGGTAATTAAACCTTCACAATTTTCATCAAGTGAAAAGTTGATTTGACCAACACAGGTCAAACTTGTATTATCAATGGTTGCTTCCACAACTTCAATTGTAAACTCACAAGTAGCGGTATCTCCATCTGAATTGATTGCTTGATAGGATTGGAAATATGTTCCAATTTCAAAATAATCTCCAGAGGTAAATCCTGTTCCGTCCGTTTGCGTAACATCTGGAATTACACCACATGCATTTGAAGCGAAAATATCATAATTGACAATATCACCACATAAACCTGAAGCCAAGACAACTACTGTATCACTTGGACAGCCAAGATCGACTAACGTACTTGACAAGAAAGTAACTGTAGCAGTACAACTTGAAGAATTACCACATTCGTCAGTTACTGTAAGTGTTACTGTTTCACTGACTCCAACTGTAGTACAATCAAAATCAGTTTGACTTAGACTTAAACTTAAGTTACTTCCGCAAGCATCAGTACTTCCTCCATCTACTTGACTTGGTACAATTGAAACAGTATTGCTACCTGCAAAATCAACTGTTATATCTTGACAAACAGCTATAGGAGCTACATCATCAATTAGTGTTATTATTTGTGTGCATGAAGAAGTTAATCCACATGCATCTGTTGCAACAAAAGTACGTTCCACTGTTGCAATCGTATTTCCACTACAAGTTCCATCAAAACCAACTGTTACATCAGTAAAAGTGATTACAGGTGCTCCACCACAATTATCTGTTGCAGTAGCCATTCCTGTATTAGCTGGATCAAGATTCGCTGAACAGCTGATTGACATATTAGCTGGACAAACAATCGTAGGGTTGGTTGTATCATTAACAGTTATTACTTGAACTCCAGAAGTCACATTATCACATGGATCAGAAACCGTCCATGTACGTGTGATAGTAAATGAATTGTCGCAAGTCATATCTGAGATCACATCCGTAGGCATGATCATAAGCATGGCTCCACAATTATCTGTAACCGCCAGTGTTGCAGCTGGAGGTACCAATGAGGCACATTCTACAGTAACATCACCTGGTATTGGATCAATGATTAATGGAGGAGTAAAATCTGAGATTAGTATATTCTGTGTACAATTTGCTGCTGTTCCACATCCATCAGTTACACTCCATGTTCTCATCACAACCATCTCATCAGGGCAATTTCCACCCATCACTACATCACTAAATGATAAAACATCATCTGCACAACCATCAGGACCTGGTACTGCTGTACCCGTATCTGCTGGATCTGTTGAATCTCCACACTCTATTGTTACATCAATAGGACAATCCATAATCGATGGAGGTGTTGCATCAGAAATTATAATGGTATGCTCGCATGTAATTGCTACAGCACAATCATCTGTTATAGCATAAGTATTCGTTACAGTTTCAAAAGCTGGACATGTCCCATCAACCGTAACTGAACTTTGTAAAGTAAAACTTAATACTGCGGCTGGGTCTCCAACTGTTCCCCCTGCAGCAAGAAATTCTGTAAGTGTTGCATATTCAGGAACCGCATCACCACAATTTATATTTAATGTAGGTGGACAAGCTAATGCTCCAGCTCCACCGGCATTTGACAATGTTAAACAATCCATCATTGTACATCCCGAGATTCCGTCGACAACGGTTACACAGTATTCCCCTGGATCAGAAATGGAACCAGTCGTTGCTGTATTTGCAACAAATCCATTAGGTCCAGTCCATGAATAGTCAAAATCCGAAATGTCTGCAAGAGTTGATGTAATCGAAAATTCTGATTCATCCCCTGGACAAACTTCTGATACACCCACAACATCTACACTTGGCAAAGCAACCGTAAGTATTGGTGAAACTGTTGTTGCAGCAAACCACCAAGTATTTAGGGTACTTGCCTCTCCATATCCATGTGGACTTCCATCACAGTTTGTTGGATCTTCACCTACTTGAAAAGTAGTCCATGTTCTACATCCGCCAGTTTGGCATGAACAACCTGCTAATTGAACAGTAGGCTGCCCTGTTCCAGGATCACTTTCGTCAAGGAAGGTAGTTGAAAAATCATCAACAATATTTGAATCATCCCAATAGAGTAAATCTGAGCTAAGACCAGAACAAATAGGTCTGATTGTTTCAACGCAGAATCCATTTTCTAATCGCTCTACATCAAATGCAGAATAATGCTGTACTCCTTGGGTATAAGTTAAAACTAATGGGATGGTACTTGTAGGATCTACTGCATTTCCTAAACCGTCCAGTAAATCCCATTCAAGACATACTGTGCTAGTTGCGGTAAAACTTTCTACAATCAAGACATCCTCTGTACCTGGATCAAAAACGCCATTACCGCCAAAGAAATCCAATAAGACTTCAATCTGACCAACATTTTCAACATCTACATTTATACAAAAAGAACTCCCATCACAGGATATGCTGGAAAGGGTGGCCTCACCACAAGCATCTTGACTTGAAGGGAAGCAGTCTATATCTGGCTCATTTAAAAATATTCTATGTTCTGCGGCATTCAAAGTTGCGTTGGCAAAATTGACAGACCGCCTGTCTATGATTAGGTTGCCAGAGGTACCTGGGCCAGTTGAATTAAAAACCAAACTAAAGGCCAATCCTTTAAAGCCAGAATTTGCAAAATCTAACTTGGTAACAAAACCATCTTGCGTATAAGAATAAACGGCTCCGTTAAATTCTCTATCATAATCACAATCCGGAGGATCTATATCTATCGGAGGAGACCTGAAAGCCCAATTTCTTGAATTGATTCTTCCAGGCATTTCCGTCACACCATTTGCAACAACCGTAATATCAAACCATTTTATATTGAAGGAGAAAAAACCATTCCCCACCATGTTTTCACTAAACTCAACATAGTAATCACCAATCCCTGAAGTAGGGTTAAAAGAAGCATAAGCAGGAGCTGTGCTATAACCACCAGCAGCTAAGACATCAGGACCAGCAGCTGCCAGCGCATGAGTGCTTGCATTCGCTGTTCCACAATCGACAAAGAATGGACCATGAACCACATTGCCAAGAGGATCTTTTACTTGAAACCAATATCCACCATCAGGAGCGCCAAGATTATCAGCTGAGCATGAAAGGCCAAAGAATACTTCTTCGACGGTATCATCCCAGATACTGATGTTTAACCTTGAGGCCGCAAGACCATCAAAAATTCCAAAATCTCCATACGCATTACTGTTGATCAGGAGCATCAATTCGTCACTTGGCGTTGGTGACAATTCTCTAGTTCCTTCAGCAAATACGAGGGCTGTAAAATGCAGGAAAAATAAAGCAATAAAAAATCTTCTTAGGTTGGACATTCTCATGGTAAAATTCTAATGAGCAAATTTACATTTTTAAAATATTTTAATACAATTTTCGATTAAGCCATAACATGAATACTTAATGTATATCGTACTAATATTCAACGAGTTATACAATCATCAAAATTATATGTAAAAAATACATATGATATCGATTGCTTTAAGGGTATTTAAAGACAATTCCATGCCAATTTTAAGAAACTTGAACTCGAAAATGTTCTTGCTGGTAAGAATTTAATTTCTGGAGGCAGCTAGGAGATATAGTGCTGCCATTCTCACTGCTACGCCATTTTCAACTTGTTGGAGGATTATAGACTGATCTGAGTCTGCAACATCACTGCTTAATTCCACGCCACGATTGATAGGACCAGGATGCATAATGACAATTTCTTTATCAAGGCTATCCAGTAATTCTTTGTTGATTCCATAATAAAGAGCATATTCTCTTAGAGATGGAATGTACTTAATGTCTTGGCGCTCAAGCTGTATTCTTAGTATATTCGCAATATCACACCATTGTAGTGCAGCTTTCACATCGTAAGAAACTTCCACGCCCAAATCCTTAATGTATTTAGGAATCAAAGTAGGCGGGCCACAGACCATGACCTTTGCACCCAATTTTTTAAGGCAAAAAATATTACTTAAAGCAACTCGACTATGCAGAATATCCCCAATGATAACGACCTTTTTATCTTTCAAGGAGCCCACCTGCTCAATCATACTATAGGCATCCAACAATGCTTGGGTAGGATGCTCATGTGTTCCATCTCCTGCATTAATAATACTTGCATCAATATGCTTTGAAAGAAAATAGGCAGCTCCAGGAGCAGGATGCCTCATGACTACCATATCAACTTTCATTGATAGGATATTATTAACTGTATCTAGAAGGGTCTCCCCTTTCTTTGTACTTGAAGAGGATGCGGAAAAATTAACTACATCTGCAGAGAGTCTTTTCTCGGCAAGTTCAAAGGATAATTTCGTTCGGGTAGAATTTTCAAAAAATAGATTGGCTACAGTTACGTCTCTAAGTGAAGGCACTTTTTTAATCGGACGATTAATGACTTCCTTGAAGCTTTCTGCTGTTTCAAAAATTAATTCAATGTCTTTACGAGTTAGGTATTTAATTCCGAGGATGTGGTTTGTACTTAACTGTTGTTCAGACATATCTCTTATTTTTTCCTTGGGAATATTTTAATTCTGTCAGCTCCATCATGCTCTTCCCATTCAACTTTTACATAAGTCTCATCGTAAGCATCAATGGTGATCCCTGTGTAATCTGATTCGATAGGAAGCTCTCTATTAAATCTTCGATCAATAAGGGTCAACAACTCAACAGATTTTGGTCTGCCATAATGATTCAATGCAATCAATGCTGCTTGAATGGTTCGACCTGTATATAACACATCGTCAATCAGAATGACTCTTTTATTTTCTATGATAAAATCCATTTCAGTGGAGCTTGCCACTAATGGTTTCTCTCTTGTCCGAAAGTCGTCACGATAAAAGGTAATGTCGATTTTCCCGTATTGATGTTTGGTTTTTTTCAGAATTGCATTTAAGCGTTCATGGACTCTATCGGATAGATTTATCCCTCTTGGTTGCACTCCAATGATGCAGCAATTACTAAAATCTTGATATTCTTCGATTAATTGATGGCAAAGCCGCTCGATGGTAAGACGAAAACGATCTTGTTCTAATATGATCCGGCCTCTGCTCATGTTGGTTTCAAAGATAATAATTGTCTAAATAGCTATCAGCCTTTTCTACTTTTTATTATAACTATCTTTTAGACTGATTGTACTATTGAATACTTTCTTCTCCTCAGTACTATCTCTATCTAATGTATAATATCCATTTCTCATAAATTGAAATGTATCACCATCAACTGCATTCTTCAAAGAAGGTTCAGCCAATGCTTTATCATTTATTTCAAGTGAGTCAGCATTAACGAATTCCAAAAAGTCTTTATCCTCATGTCCATCTGGAGTTGGATCTGTAAACAATCGATCGTAATTCCTTACTTGTATACTTAAGGCTGTTGGGGCATTTACCCAATGTAAAACGCCCTTAGCTTTTATACCTGAATTATCTTCACCACTCTTGGTATTATCAAAGTAGCTACAGTGTACTTCTTCCACTTCACCATTCTCCCCCATTTTATAATCTTCACAATGTAAGATGTAAGCATGTTTCAATCTTACATTTCGACCTGGACCCATTCTGTAAAACTTCTTTGGAGGATCAATCATAAAATCTTTACGCTCAATATAAATCTCCCGACTGAAAGGCATTTCTCTGTGAACAGCTACTTCAGCCTCTGGGTTATTGAGTCCTTTCAAAGTTTCTTCTGAACCTTCTGGGTAATTGGTAATGACTACTTTAAGTGGATCTAAAACTACCATAACTCGATCAGCTTGCTTGTTTAACTCTGATCTAACACAGCTTTCTAAAAGTTGAATCTCTATTAAGTTCTCTCTTCGGGTCATTCCAACTTTGTTGCAAAAGATTCTTATTGCAGAAGCAGGATAACCCTTCCTTCTTAATCCAGACAAAGTTGGCATCCTTGGATCGTCCCATCCAGTCACCATTCCTCCTTGTACTAGCTTTAATAATTTCCTTTTACTGGTAATCATATATGCTACATTCATTCTAGAAAATTCGATTTGTCTAGAAGGAAAGATTTCTAATTTCTCAATGAGCCAATTATATAAATCTCGGTGATGTCTAAATTCTAAGGAACATAGAGAATGGGTGATTTCTTCAATAGCATCTGATTGCCCATGTGCAAAATCATACATGGGATAGATGCACCAATCATCTCCAGTCCTATGGTGCGTTTGTTTTTTGATTCTATAAATGACCGGATCCCTAAGTAATAGATTAGGCGCTGCCATATCAATCTTGGCTCTCAGTACCATCGAACCATCAGGATGTTGGCCTGCTTTCATTTCTTCAAACAATCGAAGATTTTCTTCAATGCTTCGATCTCTAGATGGACTATTTGTGCCTGCTTCTGTAGGCGAACCTTTCATGGCTGCAATTTGATCAGGTGTAGAATCGTCTATATAAGCATTACCATCATTGATCAATTTCAATGCATACTGATACAACTGAGGGAAATAATCTGAAGCATAATATAAACGGTCTTCCCAGTCAAAACCCAACCAAGCGATGTCCTTTTTTATCGCGTCAACAAACGCTGTTTCTTCAGTAGTTGGATTCGTATCATCAAAACGAAGATTGGTTTTACCACCATACTTTTTTGCAATCTCAAAATTGAGGCAAATTGCTTTAGCGTGCCCAATGTGCAGAAAACCATTCGGTTCGGGAGGAAATCTTGTATGGATTCTTCCACCATGTTTGGCGTTTTCAAGATCTTGTTCAATGATTTCTTCAATGAAATTTAATGATGCTTTTTTCTCTTCCATAATTCTTACATTCTTTCAGGCATTTCTATTCCAAGGAGTCTCATGGCTTCTTTTAAAATTATTGCAGTTCTATTAGACAACTCGAGTCTGAAACTAATAGCTGCCTGCGTATCAGCATTTAAAATTCGATGCTCATGATAAAATCTGTGAAAGTTCTTAGCCAATTGATATGCATAATTCGCAATCAAACTCGGATCATTGGTTTCAGCCGCCGTTGTTATGGTTTTTGAAAATGATGCTAAAAAGGCTAAAATTTCCTTTTCAAGATCTGTTGGGATATGTGAATCAAAAGGACCTTGTTTTTCTAGATCGGTCTTTCTGAGGATCGATTGTATTCTTACAAATGCATTTTGAATATAAGGCCCCGTTTGACCTTGCATATCAACAGATTGCTTAGGATCAAAAACCATTCTCTTTTTAGGATTGATTTTGATCATAAAGAATTTCAAAGCGCCCATCCCTACCTTTCTCAAAACATCGGCTTTTTCTTCGGCATTTAAATCTTCAATTGCGCCATTTTCTTCAGCTGCTTTTTTAGCCTCTTCTACAACTTCTGCCATCAAGACATCTGCATCAACAACCGTTCCCTCTCTTGATTTCATTTTTCCCGTTGGCAAGTCCACCATTCCATATGACAAATGATACATTCCATCAACATAAGGCTCACCCAGTTTTTTTAATATTTCAAAGAGCACCTTAAAATGATATTCTTGTTCGTCACCTACAACATAGATCATCTTTTTAAATCGCTGATCTTTGTAGCGTTCCATTGCTGTCCCAATATCCTGGGTTATATAAACTGAAGTTCCATCTGACCTTAAGACGATTTTTTTATCTAGTCCCACGTCTTCTAAATCCACCCAAATTGAACCGTCGGCTTCTTTATAAAAGGTTTCAGTTTGGAGTCCTTTCTCCACGACCGATTTTCCAAGAAGGTAGGTTTGAGATTCATAATCAGTCCCATCAAAGGAGACTCCTAAATCTCTATAAGTAGTTTCAAAACCTGCATAAACCCAGTTGTTCATTTTTTCCCAAAGCGCCTTTATCTCAGGATCTCCTTCTTCCCACTTTATTAAATATGCCCTGGCTTGTTTCCCAATAGCGGAATGACTGTTAAAATATTTATTGGAATAGCTTTTAAAAAACGCTTCTTTGTCTTTTTCTTTTCCTTCTTCTTCAAATGCTTTTTCTCCTTCACTGGTACTTTGCCATTGGGCATACTCTGCAGCTAATTCTTGGTTAAATTTTACATACCAATTTCCTACAAAGTGATCAGACTTTATACCTTCTGATTCTGGTGTTTTTCCATCTGCAAATTGATCCCAGGCAAGCATACTTTTGCATATAGCAATACCACGATCATTTACAACTTGAGTCTTGAAAACTTCATAACCTTCTGACTCCAGAATCTGTGCCATTGACCAACCTAATAAGATATTCCTTATGTGCCCAAGGTGAAGGGGCTTGTTGGTATTAGGCGAACTAAATTCTACGATAAAGGTTTCATCCTTTTTGGGCTTTCGCCAAAATTCTGGATTACTGGAAAACTCTTGTAGTTGAGCGATCCAAAATGCATCCTCCATATCAAGATTTAAAAAACCTTTCTCTACAGTAAAGTCTCTTACTAAGGAATTTTTAGCTTTTAATTTTTCACCTAATTCTTCGGCAGTTTCAGGTGGCGATTTTTTAGAAAATCTTGTGAATGGGAATACCACAATGGTATACTGCCCAACAAAGTTTTTAGGTGTCTGCTTGACTGTAATGTCATGCTCCCCCAACTCATGTTGATACAGATCTTTCACAAGATCAATTACCCAAGATTTTATTTGTTTTTCAGCTTTCATAAAAGGTAGGCAAAGGTAGTTTTATTTTAATTTGAAAACTTGATTTTTTTGGAAATAATAACTTGCTTAAAAGTTACTTCGAGGCTAGAGAAAAAAGCTAAATATGGTCTGACCATAGTTTCTCATTTTTTGAAAATGCGGGTGATTTTCAAAATTGTGATTGGGGTTATGTTCTAATACCAATAAGCTATCTTCATGAACAGCGGGTGAGGAAAAAATCTTATCAGGAATATTGTCTAAGTTTTTCAAACCATATGGAGGGCCTGCAAAAATCAAATCGTAAGAGCGTTTATTATTAGCAATAAACTTGAACACGTCTGATCTCACAATTTTTAAATAATCTGTAATCTCTAAGGTCTCTGCAGTCTGCTCTACAAACTTAATACAAGGACCATGTTTATCTACATAAGTAGCATCTTCACATGAACGAGAAATACACTCGTAACAATGATTGCCTGTCCCTCCAAATAAATCAAGAAAACTTATAGAAGCAAAGTCTACACTGTTGGATAAGATATTGTATAGACCTTCTTTTGAAATATCTGTGGTAGGTCGAGTTGGCCAATTTTTGGCAGGAGGATTAAATCTCCTTCCTTTAAATGTTCCTCCTATAATTCGCATGTACTTAGGGCAATTAGATCGATCACATCAGCATAACTGATATTATTATTAGTGAATATTCCTTCAAAGTTACTCGCTATTGGACGGCCTACTTTTGGAAAATACTTTTTGATTAATTCCTCTGCATCTTGATCAATACCACCTGACAACCATACTTTGGTTTTCTCTTTGGACAATGCTCTCTGTAAGAATATAAGGTTGATAAAGTAAAGTAAATCTTTGTTACTGAAAACCGTGAAAATGTTTTGAAAGCTACAGTTCTCTTGTTCTAATAAAACAACAAAAAGACTTTGCTCTCGCCACATACAAAATAATCCATCTTGATTGGACTTTTTAAATTCACGAATCAAGCAAGCTATTATATGATGGTACGAGATTTCAGAAAAATACATTTCTGCATTTTCAGTAAATGAACTCCTTAAGATAAAATGCAAGGAGGATTTTTGTCCCTGGATATTATTGATGAAATAGTCTTCGTTTTTGTTTTTAGGAAGCGCAAAATCCAACCATTTTTTTTCTGATCGACCTAGCTGATTAGGCAAAACAGTGAAAGGTGCTTTCAATATTCCAAAATGGACTTCCTCAAATTCATCAAAGAAGCGATCTTCATAATCTAGCATCTTAGAAATCATCCAGTCGGTTTCTCCTGCTAGAATGGAAGATTTTGTAAAGTGAATATGTGAGCTGGATAAGTAGGCTCCTGACTCAGAAGTAATCAAATAAAAAAAACTGTTTGCTCCAATTAGGGCAAACAGTTTATCTGATGATTTTGTTAATTTTTCGTATTGAGGATGCGTGAGACTTAAGCGCTCTCTTACCAATTTCCTGAGGTATTTGGCTTGCTCATATCCCCTATCTTCATGTAATTGCCAGGATCATATTTATCATCATATTTACTATATCTGACATCTGCAAAAGGACCCATATAATTAGACACCAGCGTTTTGACTTCCATGACATTTACCAAAGTACTTTGGTAGGTCAAGGTATCTGCTTGAATATCAAAGGACTTACCTCCGCTATATGGAATGTATCGCAATGAATCTATATTAAAACCAATTGTTGCTACTGAGTCAATAGCAGGCACAAATATGGTATCGTAAAAAACCGATTTACCTGTAGGATCATCTGGATCTCCCATTACAATGATGTTGGCAAAGTCTTCAGTTTTCAACACTTGACTTAATGTATCAAAGTTGTGAGCATACTTTCCAGTAATACCTCTAAACATTTCTTGCGCTGTTCTTACTTCCATTAATCGGCCCTGAACAGACTTATCTCTTTTTGTTTTTTCAGTTTTAAATGAGATCGGTTCTTGCACTGATTTATACAATACGAATGCAAGAAATAAAACTAAAAGCATCAAGATTAAATTAATTAAAAATTTCATTCTTTATTTGTCTAAATTTTCAACGAATACAATTATACTATTTTTTTTTATTTATCAGATAGTAGAATTACAATTCGTGGTGTGTGACATGAAGAAAAAAAATGACATTTATTTACTAGCTATCGAATCTTCTTGCGATGATACGGCAGCTTCAATCATAAAAAACGGTGAAATATTAAGCAATATCATCGTAAAACAGGACGATCATGCAGCCTATGGAGGTGTTGTTCCAGAACTTGCTTCAAGAGTCCATCAACAGCATATTTCCATTGCCGTTGATAAAGCGATGGACAAAGCAAATGTGGAGAAAAAACAACTCAGTGCCATAGCCTTCACTCGAGGCCCTGGATTACTCGGCTCACTTTTAGTAGGTGTAAATTTTGCTAAAGCTATGGCCTTGGCATTGGAACTGCCCATTATTGAAGTGCATCATATGCATGCGCACATATTGGCTCATTTTGCAGAAGAACCCAAACCCTCATTTCCTTTTATCTGTTTGACAGTTTCTGGAGGCCATACACAATTGGTCAAAGTTCTCAGTCCTTATAAAATGGACTTACTCGGCCAAACCATTGATGATGCAGCAGGAGAAGCTTTCGACAAGACAGGAAAACTTTTGGGACTTCCCTATCCAGCTGGCCCCGAAATCGACAAGAAAGCAAAACTAGGAAAAGCTATTTATGACTTCCCCGTTCCTAAAATTGATCAACTTGATTTTAGTTTCAGTGGATTAAAAACTGCCATCTTATACTTTGTACAAAGGGAGGTCAAAAAAGACCCCAATTTTATAAAGGAACATATCAATGATATTTGTGCTTCAGTTCAGCATACCATCGTCGAAATATTACTCCTTAAATTAGAAAAAGCAGCTTTGCAAGAAGATGTCAGTCAAATTGCCATTGCAGGTGGCGTCTCTGCCAACTCAGAATTAAGGAGTAGGTTTTTGGAATTATGTTCAAAAAATCAATGGACAGGATTTGTACCTGCATTTGAATATTGTACAGACAATGCCGCAATGATTGCCGTAGCAGCATACTATAAATATCTAGAAAGCGACTTTGCTGTCCAAGATATCACACCTGATCCAAGGTTACAATTTTAAAGCTTACTATTAAGCTTCGTCACCAATTAACTTGGCTTTCATTTTTTGAAACTCTTCTTCAGTGATGATCCCTTCTTTTTTCAATTCAGCCAATTCTTTCAATTTACTGATTGGATCATTTTCTTTACTGGTTTTCATTTTTTGAAAAGCTTTCTTGGTTTCCTTTTGCTCTTGCTGGATATCCTCAGCTACCTTCTTCCCTTTCTCAAACTTTTCGTTGTAGAATTTTTTCAATCTACCTGGATCAAAATCCAAAAATGTTCCTCCAGTTTCAAAATGCTTTTTAAATACTTCACCAAGAGCATAAGACGAAGCTCCGGATAAGATTGCCATCGTCACACCTCCTAACACGGAACCTATACCTGGAATAAACTTAACCGCCCTTGCACCTAAACGTGCCAAGCCTGATCCAGTTAATGCAGTAATTACTGCTTTTCCTTCGGTTTCTTTAAAATCAACATCATATAATTTGCACAATTGACGAATCATATCTAATTGAATCGCGCTAACTGCAAAAAAGTCTGCAATCGGAACGGGAATAAAGCCTGCACCCATGGACCAGATCATATGATTTCTTATGATGGAATCCGCAGCTGGGTTGTTTGTATTTTTATCTTCTGACATATCTTATACTTATTTCTATTAAAAATAAAGAAGCTTGATAAATAGTTCAATATTTATCGACGAGCAATTTAAAATAGATGATAAACATTTTTTTTTGTTCAAAAAAATATTCTAACTTGACGATACTAACTACAGTCAAACTAATTTTTGACATACTATGAGAATGCATCTATTTATCTTACTAGATGCATTTTTTAATGCATAAACTTTACACCTTTGAAACTTCTCCTTTCACTAGCTGATTTTATCAATAATTTAAATGAAAGGATTGGTAATGCGTTTTCTTGGACCGTATTATTTCTCATAATTATCATTTGCCTAGATGTCACTGCTAGGTACTTTTTCAAAATCAGTTTTCTCTGGGTCATTGAATTACAGGTATACTTTTTCACCCTTTGTATTTTGCTTGGAGCTGGCTATACTTTTAAACATGATCAACATGTACGGGTCGATTTATTTTATTCCAATTGGTCGAAAAAAGGCAAGGCAAAAAGCAATTTAATCGGAGGTCTTTTATTTTTGATTCCATGGTGTGTTGTCATCTTAATTGTAAGTTTCAAGTATGCACTTCGTTCTTTTAAAATTGCAGAATCTTCTCCTCAGGCTGGAGGTCTTCCTGCGCTTTATGTTCTTAAGTTTATCATCTTTTTAGCATTTGTATTTCTGTTCTTGCAAGGCATTGCTTCAGTGATACAATCGATAAAAGAGATTCGTCTAGAAGAAAAAGAATCGTAATGGGAATACTTGCCATCTTACTTTTCTTGTTGATTTTCATTTTCATTCTCAAAGGATATCCGGTTGCATTTACCTTGGGTGGTGTTTCTATCATTTTTGCTTT
>CAYNMW010000100.1:0-16627 GCA_964398295.1 uncultured Saprospiraceae bacterium
TTTCCAGTTTTGAACCCGTTGCCACCACCAATATGGTCAATGAATTTACAGGAGATTTTACCTACAATTTGCCGGTTCTAAACATACCCGGACCAGAAGGTGGGGGTTATGCAATGTCATTATCTTACCACAGTGGAACATCAATGGAAGAAGAGGCTTCTTGGGTCGGCAACGGTTGGACGCTAAATCCTGGTTCCGTGATGAGAAGTAAAGTGGGAGTTCCAGATGACTGGAAAGGAAAAAACAAAATAACTTATAATAAAAATGTTCCTAATAAAACCGCTACACTAGGTCTTTCCAGCCCTTTAGAGATTTATAGTAGTGATGCCTTGAATATCACAGGAGCAGCATCTATTCGTTACAATAATTTTAGAGGTTTTGGTTATTCGGCAAATTTCAAATTGTCACTTTTTGATGGAGTTGCTAGCCTTGGAATGCACGTTGACAACGGAAATACTTCATTTAGCCCACACGTTAGCCCTAGTGCGATTTCTCATAAGATTAAGGAGAATTCGAAAAAAATAAAAGCTGAAATTAAAGCAGAGATTAAAAAAACAGAGGACGAACAAGGTTTTGAAATTTCTGATGACCAACGTGAGCAAATTACTGAAAAGGCTCAAGCCAATAGCCGAGGAGTAGACGTTTTGAGTTCAATTGTCTCCAGTTCCTATGGTTTATATTCCATGTCAATGAGAGGTCAAGTTAATAATAGTCCTCAATACTCGGGAGAATCTATTAAGGTAGATGGGAGTTTTCTTGTTGCATTAACTTCCGCTGAAGCTGGAATAGAGCCTGAGCTATTCGGGTCCTATTCTGTTGTTAATAACGAAGAAGAAATTGCTCAGTCTAATTATGGTTATCTCTATTCGCAAGATGCGTTGAGTTCTGATTATACAAGAATGGATTACAATATTGAACGTCCTTCTGGTTATGACAAACATGATAAAGTTCTTCCTATTCCTTATGCAAGCAAAGATAATTTTGGAATGACAGGTGAAGCAATTGGCGGAGGCTTTAAATTATTTAGTTCGCAAATTGGACATTTTAGACCAGCAAAGTCAGTTTCATCCATTAAGAATGTTGGCTTTGGAACTTCTGCAGATGTAGGAGGAGCCAGTGGAGGTGGTCCAACAATGAACTTTGGAGAATCCACTACAAAAGTTCAGGCCTGGGGAACTCCTAACTCATTTAGTAGGAAGGCTGAATTAACAGATAGTGAAATGTTTTTGAGGTTTTCAAATGATAAGGGGGGTGAGCTAACTTATGGAGATTCGCAGGATTTTTTCCAAGAGGAGCACGGTATTGTGGCAAATTTTGGAAAGGTATCAACTCAACATTTATCACAAAACCTTACAAGCAATGAAGGTAGGAGAAGATCTTCAATGGTTTCCTACAATTTAAACAAAGACATTATTGAAGTAGGAAATCTCTATTCTGACACCGAACGTTCATTTCCATATTCCTATTCAAAAGACCCAGATATAAACTACAATTCAGATATTACAGCAGGTCAAGATGGTCATGTAGACAGAGAACACTCTTCCATTACAGACCAAATTGGGGAGGTTTCAGTAGTTAACGAAACAGGAATGCGTTATACCTATGGACTTCCAACTTATTCATTTAAGGAAGAGAATATTCAGGTTGGAATAAGAGACGGTTTGAGTTATGGTTATGAGGGAAATAGCATTGTAACTCGACCTTCCATTTACAATGCAGAAGGATATAATACTGATGAGTTGAAAACACTAATGGGTGAGGAAAGTGAAACACCTTATGCAACTTCTTGGCTTCTTACAGATATTACCACTCCAGACTATATTGATCGAACTTTGGATGGTCCTAGTCAAGATGATTTTGGAGGATATACAAAATTCAAATATGAAAAATATGCAGGTATTGATTGGTCAAATTCAGAAGAGGAAATCTTAGCTGATGATGTTGGCTACAGATGGAGAAGCCCTTATCGTGGTTTCCGCTATGCGCGTAATTCATTTTCTGATCCAAAGGATGATTTGATTGGTTTTTCTTCAGGACAAAAGGAAATATATTATCTAAGTGAGATTGAAACCAAAACCCATAAGGCAGTCTTTATTACCAGTGATCAAAGATTCGATGCCAGATCAGCCGAGCCAAAAGGAGATGCTGGAGAAAAACTCAGTAATGATGATAATTTAGGCCCAACAGATGGGCTTAAAAAACTAGACAGAATAGAACTCTATAAAATTGATGAAGATGGAAATAGACAAGAGTTGCTTCAGACCATTCATTTCCGTTACGATTATTCAACTTGGAACAATGTTCCCAATTATTACGATTCAAACAATCAAAATGCCAATGGAGGTAAGCTGACCTTGAAGCATGTTTGGATGGAATACAATGGCGTAGTTGATGCAAAGATTTCCCCGTATACCTTCAACTATGAATATCCTGATTTTTCAAGTCTTTATGCTGGTTTAGGAGAAGAAGATTACGGACAAAGATTCAGTGCTCCTTATTCTACTTATTCAACATCAGAAGAAAATCCTGACTATAATGTATTAGATGTGGATGCTTGGGGCAATTATCAAAAAAATGGAGAAAACAGATCCCTTCAATATGAAAATTGGAGTGATCAATTGTTAAAGGATACCGAATTTGACCCTGCTGTTTATCAGCTGAAACAGATTATTCTGCCTTCAGGCGGAGAAATACATATTCAATATGAATCGGATGATTACGCCTATGTGCAAGACAAACCTGTTCATATGTTAGCCCAGTTATCCAATACTGAACCGCATTTAGATCCATTAGGAATGCCTGTTGCTTGTGATCCAGCCTCTTCAATAGATGTCGCACAAACTCCAACCTATTTTATAGATGCAAACAGCTTGCCCGATTATGTGAATTTAGATGATGCCGATGAGAAATCGAATTACCTGAATCGAATGGTAAAAGCCATAAATGATTATTACCAAGACACCGATAATAAACTATTTTTCAAGTTTTTCTATAAACTGCAAAATAGCGGAACACCCTACCTAACTGATTGTAATGCAGATTATATTGAGGGCTATTCCGATCTTTATGAGGCTTCTGTTTTTGGGGAATCTATAATGGTGCGGTTAACTGCTAATATTAAAAATTACCCAAGAAAATTATGTAAGGATTTTGTGAAGTCAAATAGGGCAGGGATGATTAATGATGGTGCCGGTTGTGATCCTTCTGATCCTGGGCCTTTTGAATCTGAAGACCCTGTAGACGTTTTGAGTCAATTAAAATCTTTGGCCACATCTTTTGACCCTTGTAATAGTTGTAAACAATTCAATCCAGAACATTCCTACTTGAGAATTCCAATGATTACACCTAAGAGAGGTGGAGGTATTCGTGTTAAAAGACTTTTAATGTACGAACCTGGAATTTCAAGAGACTCAGAGCAAGTTTCACAGAAAGCACTTTATGGACAAGAATACATTTATAAAACCATTAAAAATATTGATGGAAAAGAAGAGTTTATTTCCAGCGGAGTAGCAACGAATGAGCCTCCGGGAAATAGAAATGAAAACCCTCTTGTCACCTTTATGCCACGTTTCAAACAATCGTATGCAGATAGAGTTATAGGAGGAAGAGATAGAAAACAAATGGAAGGGCCTATTGGTGAAAATGCTCTACCATCACCAAGCGTAGGTTACAGTAAGATCATTAGTAAAAATATTCACAATGGAAAAACACATACTGGATATACAATTAGTGAATACTATACGGCTAAAGATTACCCGTTGAAAGGGCGTCCATCAGAACTAAGTAAAAAACAAACTCCAATCAGTTTAGCTGCAGCAGTAGGAGTATCTCATTTTGATGTGAAATTGGCGCAAGGCTTTATTATAGAAAAGAATGCAATGCACGGTCAGATGAAAAGCAACAGTGCATTCAGTTCTAAAGCGGATCAATATGAAGAAAGTCTCGATAAAGATTGGGGAGTTGAATTTGCTTCCAATGAGGAGGTTTTGGTTTCAAATACAACTTATGAATATTTTGAACCCGGAGAAATGATTCCAGTATCAACGGGCCCATTATCAGAATTGGAAGATAAACATCTTGGGGTCGAAATGGATATTGCGATGGAATCTAAATTTATTAAAGACTTCAATTCGAATACAACCATAGATGCAGAAGGTGGAGTTCAGATGTTTGGTGTTCCAATACCTTGGTTGTCAGGAGCTCCTACCTATACCGCTTCTTCAACTCAGTTAAAAACGTTTACCAATTCTAAGGTAGTTTATTACCCTAGTATTGTAAAAAAGGTTACTCAGAAGCAAGAAGGTATTCAGCATGTGACAGAAAATTTAGCCTTTGATAGCAATACTGGGGAACCCGTTATTACTAGATCCTATGATGATTTTTCTCATGAAGCAGGGCTATATAATCCGAGTACTATTAATCACGATTATAATTATACGAGTTATCAGTTTCCAGCTTCCAGTGTATATAAAGAAATGGGGCAAAAATCTATCAATGAGCAATCTTTCATCTTAAAGAACAATGGCCTTGATGATTTGAACATAGCATTCAATTCAGCTAACTCATTACTGGTTTCCAGTTCAAGCACGGAAGCAAATACCTGTGATGTTACTAACCTGTTAAGTGAGGGTGATTTGATTATCGCAGTCGATGAAAACAATGTGAATTCCTATGGTTTAACGGATACTCCAGAGAATATTTATCACATAAATGCAATTAATGGAGATGAGATTAATTTGAGTCCAGTTTCATACTGTTCCAATTATAATATTGGAACAGGAACAGATATAGATTTGTACGTAATGCGAAGCGGAAGAACCAATCAATTAAGGTTACCCGCAGGTTCCATTACCACCTATGGTTCACTTAGTGATATTCAAGCTGCTGCCATTCCACCGCCAGATATTGCCCAGAGGCAAGCTTTTGTAAATGCGCTAAACACTCACTTTTCGGGAGATTTAAGTCAAACCTCTCAATTTGAGTATAATCAAGATCTGGAAGTCTTTCATCAAGGAGAATGTGTTAGCATAAATTCGGAATTACCAATTGTTGGAGAAGTGAATAATAACACCTTTGATTTATATGTGCAGGATTTCCAAACCTACTCAGGAACTAATGATTATTTATGGGAATACCTTGCTGAAATAGTTAACCTAGGGCAAGAGGAGGTTTTAACCTATCAATTGGATGCAGCTAATTTATTAGAAAATACCGACAATACGATTTGCCAGGGTATCCCATTTACTAATAGCGGAACGGCATTTGAATTAGGTAAATACCATCATTTCGGAAGCAACGAAGCATTAGCAGATTGGTCCGGTAAGCTAAGAATTTTCCCATCATGCATACAAAATGAAATACCTGTTGATTGTGGTGAATTAAGTTATAATATTCTTTCTGATTTTGTTGATGCAGTGGGAAATGGGGGGCAAAATAACAAGTCTGTAAAAATCAATTTGAGCACAGGAGAATTGATTAACCAAGAATTCGTTGTCCAGATTTTAGAAGGGGATCAGTATTTAATGTTGAAGAGAGATTGTGACCCATTAAATCCGAATCAGACCCATATGTATTTTGGCTTTATAGAAAACTATGACCCTGCTTCAAATGATGATTATTTAGATCAGCTGACTAAGGTACAGGAGTTACCAAGTGGAAGGTATTTAGATTTTTACAATGAGCCTGGTCAAAACGGTCTCTATGTCAATTTTCAATCATTAGGATCTAGCTCAATAGAAACCTTACCAGTTTTTGAGATCGAATCTACTTGTACTTGGACAGCAGGTGGTTGTTCGACACCTTTATGTTCAATTGATTTGGACAATTACATCAGCACGGATGGAGAAACTGGAGAGGTAATGTTAAATGGAACATTTAATTTGGATCCTGTAGGAGAAATGTATTTCGATCCATCTATTCACAATTGTGATGATGTGTCTATGAATTGCATGAGTTTTTGTTCAGATGGTGAACCGGGACAGAACATTATTAAAGATGTTGTTGCTGCTTCATTTACCACTTTCGATGATGAATGGAACTATGATATAGATGCATTCTGGGCTAGCTCTTCGGATATTTCTGAAAGAAATGCGTATGAATTGGGAAGTAAGGGTAAGTGGAGACCTAGCAGTTCTTACACCTACGAATCTGAGCTTGGATTACTCAATCAATATGCAGGATTAGATGAAAAAAATTACAATTCCGGAGTATTTGAGCTACCCATGTTTGATTGGAATAATCCACCTTATACTGGCACAAATTGGAAAAGGGTAAGTGATGTCATGGCTTATGATCCTCATGGAAATGCAATTGAAGAACAAAATGTTTTGGGTATTAAAAGTTGTGCGAAATATGGGTATCACCATAATGTACCTTATCTAGTTGCCAGCAATTCTGATTATGCTTCAGCCTTATTTGAAGGCTTTGAAAATCAATATGGAAACCAATTTGAAGATGGCCTAATTATCCATTCATCCTTTGGAACGCAAAGTAATTCTGAGGCACATTCTGGAGAATATTCTTTAGAATTAAATACTGGAGCCTCTCAGGTTCTATTGACACCTGGGCCACTCTCTGATATTGTCGATCAAGGATTACTTGCAAAGGTCTGGTTGAAAACAGATAGAGTAGATCGAGAAAGCATTGCTTCGTCTATTAAGTTGAATATTGGAGATGAATATTTCCAATTCTCTGAAGTCGCTCGTTCAGGTGATTGGGCCCTTTATGAATGCATGATTAATCCTGAAGATATTCAAATTAATGAAGACATTTCACTACTCTATGTAAAGGATAATGTTGCTGAAAATGTATGGTTAGATGACTTGAGAATGCAACCATTAGAAAGTCAATTGATCACTTATGTATATGACAATAGCCTACGCTTAATTGCTCAATTTGATGATCAGAATTTCGGACTCTTCTACCAGTATAATGGGGAAGGTAAATTGGTTAGAAAGTTGAAGGAAACAGTAAGAGGGACAAAGACCATTACTGAAACCCAGTACAATACTGTTACAATCAATAGAAATGAAATCGATTAAATCCTTATCCATGAAAAAAGTATTGATAATAGCCTTCATTATTTTTATGGTGCAAGGCACAGCGCAGGAATGTAGAGAGGAAATTAAACAGGTATATACCTCCTTCCTAAACGAGCTAAAAGATTCGAAAAATTATAAGCTAGTATTCTCACAAACCAATGTGGTACAAGGAAAAAAATTGGTGCAGAATTATTCCATCTACAAGGGTAAGGAGAAATCCTATTTGTTTTGTGATGATTACGATGTGTTGAGAGAGAAAGAGTTTACGGTGAGTATTTTGAAAAATGAACAACTCATTTACCTCAGCGATAATCAAGATGATCCCAACAAAAAAATGAATCAGTTCACACGTTTAAAGGATCATTTTTTTGATCACTCTAAGGAAATCTCTTGCAATTCAACTAAGGACGGAACACAAATAATTGAATTGGTTTCAAATCAAGAAAATGCAGAATTTTCAAAAGTGATTATCGAGTATAGTGTAGAGGAGAATAAAATTTTAAACTACACCATTTTTTTGGGAAATGAAGATTCGGAACAGCTTGTTTTCTTAGAAATAGAATCCTTTGAAAAAAACCAGGTTTTTCCAGCACTCCAAAAAAATCCAAAAGACTACGTCTTTGCATCAAAGAATGAAATACTGGATCATTACAAAAACTATTCACTCATAGACCTAACAAAAAAAATTGATTAACATGAAAAACGCTTCAAAACTCAGTTTAAGAACTTCTGTGCTTCTCATTTGCACACTTCTTTTTAATGTATCTGTCTTTGCCCAAAATGGAAATTGGGTATGGGGAGGAAACAATTGTCTAAACGGTGTGCAAACCTTAACTTATATTCCAGCATCAGGAGAAGAAGTGACAGGGCTCAATTTAGGGAATAGTGATTTTCTGGATTACGCACAAACAGAAAGTGATTTAAGCTATAAGGTCACTCCCAACCAGGATTTTCCAGTGGGAACAAGTGTTTATGTTCCTACGGAATTGTTCTTTGCAGATGGAACTACTGCAACACCACAAATATTAGTACAAGTGGATCAAAATTGTGGTATTTTTTTAGATCCGGCCACAAACATTTGTAGAGATCAAAATGTAGATATCAACTTGATTCCCAAGTCGGGAGAAAGTTATTCCAACATAATATGGCAATTGCCCTATGGTTGGAAGATTAACAATGCTTCAAGTGGAAATACGAGCCTGGAAGTCCAAGTTGAAGAAGATGCCACATCTGGTAGGATATATGCGAGCTTTGAGAACAATGCAGGAACAGCAGAGGAAATGTCCATTCCACTTTTTTCATTGCTGCCAGCCAAGCCTAAACTATCTGCCATTAATGGCCCTTTTCTAGTGTGTAATCAAGGTATTGATCTCACTTATTTTACCGATAATCATTCCAACGCAAATACCTATTCTTGGAGTCTTTATGAAAATGGTAGCCTGATAAACGGTTGGTCAACCACCATTCCAGAATTAACCATTTCCAGTCTTGGTTTAGGTAATTATGAATTGCAGGTTGCTGCAACGGGAGATTGTGGGACAGGAGAAGCGATCAGTACAGAAATATTCGTAATTCAGGATATGGGTTTAAACTCCATAGAGCTAGACGAATACAATGTAGGTCACAATTCTTTGGTCGGAACTTCTATTCCAATAGGTCCAACAGTGATTTTTAATGCCTGTGATTATGCGGATGCTTGCTTTCAGCGCGAAGTAGATCAAGCGCGTTTGGTGCTGACTATTGATTTTGGAAACACCTTTACAGATCATAGCACAGAATTTAATTTAAATCTTCAAGGAGATCTAGCATCCTATAGCGAGCTTAATGGAAGTTCAATAAGCTCACAGGCCATAAATGTTGACTTAGACCCTTTCGAGCCTGAAGCCAAAATAATTCTGGATTTAACAACAGATTTATTCAATTATGTCAAACACAGTTTTGAAAATATAAGTATCAATTCCAATGCAGATCCCTTGGTGGATATGCGTATGACTTTGTCCTATGAAATTGAATGGAAGGATAATGTGCAGTCCACTTCTGCTCTGGTAGAAGCGGATGGTGCTAGCCCTAGTTTGTCTAGCGATGAATTCAATTTTACATGGAATAACCTCTGTACCCAAAATTTTAAAAATTACGAAATTCAGGTGCTTCGCTTATTCAATAAACCGGGCTTTGCCAATACGACTGATCTTACTGGATATATCTATGATGAAAATGCGGATGTCTATGAAGTAGATTGGTCAAAAGCTTTGTCTATTGAAACGTATTCTGGAAATACAAGCATCTCTCTAAATATGGTGGAGGGACCAGGACTTTATACTTGGCGGGTGAGGCCTATAGGAGACTATTTTAAAGGAGGTATTGGTAACGATAGAAATTGGGGACAATGGTCTAGTGATTTGCAGAACGGAACCATAAATGGTATTCCTTCAGGTCCGCATTATTTTGTTATAGAGGAACAAATGGATGAAGACATCAATTGGATTTACTCTCGTGTTTTTGTAGAAGGGAATAATGAAAGCAATCAGCAAGTAAAAATTGGTGAACAAATGTCCTTTGCCAATGGATTGAATCAGGCCATACTCAATCAAAGCCATTCCAATAGCTTTGGTGTAATTGCCCAACAAGGCATTTACGATTATAGTGGAAGACAAACCATCAATACCTTGCCTGTTCCAACTGGTCAAAACCACCTCGGTTTTAATGAAGACCACTTAATGAAAAATACAACGGGTGAACGTTACGATGCAGAAAATTTTGATGCCTGTGCCAATTTTGATAATCCTGAAGCATCCAATCAAGAAGGTGTATTCTCCTATTATGATGGATTAGGGAATGACAATAATGATTTTGTTCCCTCCGCTGAAGGGTATCCCTTTAGCAGAACATTGCTTTATTCTGATGGTGAACGTGTAAAGGAACAAGGAGGGGTAGGAGCAACCATGCGCTTAAAGACCGAAGACCCTAAAACCACCAAATCTTATTTCGGCACTCCTTCACAAGACGAACTAGATAGAATTTTTGGAGAAGAAGCTCCCATCGCATCTTCCGTGCAAAAAATCATCAATCAAGATCCGAACAAGGTCTTGTCTGGTTCCTATTTATCTAAAGATGGGAAAACACTGGCAACTTTTCTTATTGACAATGATGAAAACCAAGAAATTGCAGATTATCAAGATGCAGACGCTTCCTATCAAACTGCTGTAAATTCTGCAGATCAAACCCTCATAGGTCTTTCAGATAAAAACACTTCTTTTAATGTGAACTACGAAGTTGAAAACCATATTCCTGTGGGAAGCAATGGTGTTCAAGTTTCTTCAATCATCAACGTGCCCGTTGAAGAGACCATTAATTTCGAATATGAGTTAAACCCTGCTAAGATTCAAGAGCTATGCGATTTGAACGGAATTGATTTTTGCTATGAATGCGATTATAGGGTCAACTTCAGTTTGGTAAATCTGGAAGGGCCTAATTGCTCAGATCCCGGTTCCAATCCAGACCCTAACTTATTGAGCACAGAAACAGCAAATATAAATGGAGCAAGTATCAGTGATTTTGATTTTGTTAAAGGTCATTTGGTCAATGCACAGAACTATACTGATGCTGACTGTTCTGAATCCTTTGGTGCAACGGTGACCATTTCTTTTAATGAGATTAACTTGTTACCCGGAATTTATCAGGTGACACAAAGTATCTTCACGGAGGTCTACGATGATCAAAATAACAACATTTGGGAAGACGCTCTGGATCAAATACTTGGCCAATATACTAATGCCATTGATCTTTCACTAGAAACCGTTGCAGGTGGTTGGCTGAATGGTATTCAAGACCCCTCATCTGAATTTGTTTTTCAGGCTGAAGATGCTTACCAAGATTGGTTGAATAATACCTACAGTGATGTCATTGTTGTTTCACAAGAGATAGAGTCAGTAGAATCTCCTTACAATTCTTCAGGAGAAGGAGAAGGTACGGAGATCCCCGATCCAGAATTGATAATTCTAGGATTTGAGATTATACTGCTGGATGGACCGGATGCCAATTGTTATGAAAGTATTTTTATACCCTATTTTCCTTGTGGAGATGAACCTTGTCCTATAGATAATTTTGGTAGCTTCGATTTTGTTCAGAATTGGCTAAGCTATTGGAATGAAATTTATGCCAATGACAATGATCCAGATACGGATCCTACATTAACCGTAGCAGACTTTCCATTTCCTGGTAATTATGATCAGCTAAGCTTCAATACGTTAATCCAAAATATGGAAGCCGAACAAGGCATTTATTCCTGTTCAGAATTGATCACCTGTTGGGAAACGGCTCGTGATATTTTCTACCCGGGTCTAAGTATTGATGATCAGACACAATTTGGTATTACATTCTCCGCTGAACCGGATATTGTGGACTTTATACTCTCTTGCACAGGTCGAAACTATATTGGCTTTACCAACGATGCTGGAACAAGCAGTGGAACAGTCATTTCTTCATCCTCTGCTGCACCCAGTTATTTAACACATGCCTATGCCTATGTTCAATTAAATCCTGATTGCTCTTCAACAGATGAAGCAATGGTTTCATGCCTGAACACTAATTTTGCTTTGCTTGAGAATCCAAATTACGATTCAAGTGATCCAGAATCTATGCCCTATCTGACCAATGTTTTTGAAGCTTGGGGATGGACGGATAGTCAGTTCTCTGTCGTCCAAAATGATGCAAGTGCCTTACCTGTTTTTTGTATTGGAGTAAATGGCTCATCCGTTCCAGATTGGCAGGCAAGCTCTTTCACTTCATGGCCAACGGATGTTTCACAAACACCGCAAGACCTCAGCAATTTCTTATACACCAGCTTAGCCAATTGCGTCAATGCACAAAATGCTGGAATTATTCTAACAACAGAGCAAGAAGACTATTTTCAAGAAGAATTCTATGGAGATTTGGAACTAGAATGTTTTGAAAAATGCGAAAGCTATTATCAAGCATTCAAAGAAGAGCTAATAGAGCAACATCATCAACAGGGTATCTATGTTGATTTTATAGACGATGAGCAAGATTTTTATCTAATTCCTGTCTATTCAGTTGATGAAGATTATTCATTATATGCTAATAGCAATTACAATTTAGACGAGCTTCCAGAGAATCCTTCTGAAGCGTCCATACAAACTGCATTATTGGATATTTATACCCATTCACCAACTCCTCAGGATTGGGCATATAATTTCAATTGGTCCATTGATGATCAAAGCTTTTTTAATACCGTTTCTAGTATAACAGAAGAAGAAATCAATTGCATGGCCATGGCTTTGGTTGCCAATTGCCGAGAAGCCTGCGACCTTAGCTTTGTGAATGAAGCGGGAATTGGATTTCCTAATGTGGTCAATGGTACTACCGATCCCATTCACCTGGCTGAACTGGAAGCCATGCAGGAAGTGATGACGGCTGGTGGGTTTGAGGTATATCTTAATGACTTAAATGAAAACTGTATTTCTGATAATGGGTTTACCAGCGTATCAACAACTTCCACTGATTTTAATTTGTTTTTAGCCCCAACGAGGCTAGAATTTGTAGATGCATTAAATAATGCATTCAATGATTTTGTCATTTATTTTAAACAAGGAATAGAGAGTGGGGAATTCACGGAATACAATGGCTGGAAAATAAATGGTGATCCTGAGAACTCAGCCTATAGTCATTGGCAATGGAAACATCCATATTTTCAAGGCTGCTATCCAGAAATAGGTATTTCTTTTAGGAATATTACTGAAGGGCATTTCACAAATGATTGCTTAAGCAATGGATTACTAAAGTTTTCCTGCCTTGCAGGTGTAACAGACCCTACTATTTTATCTAAAACGTACTTATACACAGCTAGTATCCATATAGAACCTAATGTTCTGGTTACTCAAATAGTGCCAGAATGGTCAATATGTGGTGGAAGTGCAGTATTTGGTAATTCTACAAGTGTTCAAACCATGTTAGACAATTTATTGTTAGGAGGGTTTACAAGTACACATGTTGAGTGGTTTGTCAATGAATTAGGCTTAATTGATGCTACAATAAATTATGATCCGTTGAGTTTTAATTATCAGCTCCCTGACGGTGCTTTTGGATATGATATGACTTGTTCAGCACCAGGTTTTTACTGGAATTTTCTACTTCTTGACGGAAATAATTTCTGGAGTCAATCTTATCCGAATAGTCAGAATTTTGAAGAGTACATAAGTAATTCAAGTTGTAAATTGTCTTGTAATAACTTGGATGGACTCTGCTTCCGCTGGGTAAACGAACCATTCCAAGCACCACTTCCAGATGATGACGAAGAACCCAACGGTCCTTACAATTGTCAAGATGCCACAGCAGATTTAGTAGAGACAGAAGTCCATGCGCAGATTTATGATCTTCTGCAAAATATAGAAACAACCTATAGAACAGAATATGAAAATACTTGCACAGATCCTCTGGCGATAGACGATGCGTTTTCTTATGACAGAATACTCGGTAATTACCACTATACCCTCTATTACTATGACCGTTCAGGTAACCTTATAGAAACGGTTCCACCAGAAGGTTTTGTAGCTCAATCATATGATACGGCAACAGAAGATTACGATCAAGGAATTACACAGCACACCATGGCTGCGAATTATAAATACAATAATTTAGGGCAATTGGTGTTCCAGACCACTCCAGATGGCGGAAACAGCTATTTCTGGTATGACGATTTAGGCAGGCTAAGACTTTCCCAAAACGATCAACAACGCGTAGAAGATCAATTCTCCTACTCTAAATACGACAATTTAGGACGTTTAATAGAAGTAGGCGAGTATACCGATTTTCCTTTCGATGAGAATGACAACAATACGCAGGGTTTACCGGGATTAAGCGAAATCTTCGATGCTGATCTTTATGATGAAATAACGTCATGGATAGACGCTAAGATCAATAACCCCATTTGGCCGACTCAAAACACCAATGAGGTAGTAGAAACCAATTACTCTAAAAAATACAATTTTGCTGGATTTGAACAGAAATTCCTACAAAATAGAGTAAGTAGAACCGTTAACTATGGTCAAGCGAATGTTACAGATGATAATGTGCGTACCTATTACAGTTACGACCCACATGGAAATGTAGAAAAGCTGCTGCAAGTTATTCCAGGAGTAGGAGCCAAAGAAATGCGTTATGAATACGATTTGGTTAGTGGAAATGTTTTGAAAGTCTTTTATCAAGAAGGAGAAAAAGACCAGCTCATTCACAAATATGCCTATGATGCAGACAATAGAATTACCAGTGTGTACACTTCTACGGATGGTGTTGTATGGGACAATGATGCTGATTATTCCTATTACCGCCATGGTCCTCTAAAACGAGTTTCAACAGGAGAAGATGGGGTTCAAGGAACCGATTATGCCTATACCATTCATGGATGGCTGAAGGCCGTGAACAATGTAAACATGAATGTGCTAAGCGATCCAGCCGAAGATGGCAAGGTAATAAGAGATGGAGCCAGAGATGCCTTTGCCATGACCCTGAATTATTTTGAGGGAGACTATAACAATTCCGCATCTCCATTGGCTACTTCAAGCCAGCAGGCTATGGATCTTTATGCCAACGCTACCAATCTATACAATGGAAACATCTCTTCTTGGCAGAGTAACCTCTTCGTACCTTCCGGTTCAGAAGGAGGAACCCTTAATGCAGGAACAGATAACCATACGGCCAATATCTACCGTTACGATGAATTGAACAGGATTCTTACTTCCCGTTTTGCAAGAGCACAAGGAGCAACAAGTTGGACCCATAACGATGACTATGCCAGTGGATATATCTATGACAGAAATGGAAATCTTCAGTCATTGCACAGAAATGCGTATCAATTAGCTGGTTTTCCCAAATTAATTGACAAAATCGATTATACTTATGGGGACGTAGATCAGTTTGGAAATACCAACAATAGATTAACCGCCATCGCAGATAGTGGAGATGAAAATGTGAATCCAGCTGATAATTACGATGACATAAGAAATGGAAACAATGCCTATACTTATGATGAAATTGGTAATCTTATTTCAGATTTAGGAGAAGAAATAGAAAATATCAACTGGACCGTTAGTGGAAAGATTAGAGAAATAGAAAGAACAACAGGAAGTCAAAACAAGGAATTGGAGTTCATTTATGATGCCAGTGGAAATCGAATAGCTAAGATTAGCAAACCCAATGATTCCGATGATATCACTACCTATGACTATACCTACTATGTAAGAGATGCCCAAGGCAATGTAATGGCTACCTATTCAAGAAGCATCACACCAAGCGTTTGCGGAGGAGATAACTTCACAACAGAAATTTCTTTGGAAGAACAACCCATTTATGGCAGTAGTCGATTAGGAAACCTTAACCGCCAGGAACTTGTAGGTACTGGATTTATCGGGATACCCTGCTTAGATCAGGCACCGGACGATTTCGATTTTGAAACTGGAATAGTTGTAGAGGATCCTAACCCAAATGATCAAAAAATAGCTTGGGTTAATCAACAAGTTGTTGATGGAGAAATGACTTTTTCAGAAGTGGACAATGCCATTGCGGCAAGTGGAGGAAGAAACCATGGTGTCATTAGCGATGAGAACGGAATAAAGCTGTTCAGTGTGGCCTCATTTGAAGGTTATCAATACGAAGATCAAGTACACTCACAAATAGGAATGATTTTAGATGCCAATGAAGAAAATATGCCCGGTTCGTTTGGAATATCCATCCATCCTGAAAGTCAGGTAGCTGCAATTCAACTGAATACAAGCAATCAATACCTGCTCTTTACCATTGGTATAGATGGGCAACCCTATTACCACTTGATAGACATGTCTCTCAATAATGGGGCAGGAGCCATTGCACAATTTGATGATGGGACTTACCAAAAGAACCTTTCATTTAGCAACCTACCTTCTCCTAATTACGCGACTGCATTAGGACTATACTGCTCAGCAGATGCAGGCTGTTGGATTGTGTTGAGGGGAATGCAAAACAATCCAGCCAAACATACATTAGATATCTTTAATCTAGATTTGGAAAGAGGAACACCAACCGATCTGGCAAGAAGAATATGGTTCGATACGACAGATGGTCAAGAAAGCCCCGAAATGGCCATGACACCAGATGGACAAAGTTTGGTTATCTGTAACAACAGACATACAGATGAATTGGGTGATTTTTCGGAGATTGGTATATTGAGTTATAATAGCAACCGAAGACCCAATCCTTTAACCATTCAAAAAAGAAGCTTTATAGAGGCAGAGGGTAAGATCAGTTCTTTTGCTATCTCGGAGAATTCAGATAAAATGGTGTTTATTACGTATAAATCGGAAGATAATTCTCAAAAAGTATACGAGTATGATTACGCTACTGATGCGGTAATTGAACACATTAACGAAACACGCATATTAGGAGAAGGAGATGTTAAACGATGGTCAGATGGAAAACTCTATATTAGTGGCTATGATTACCACCAGTTAAGAACAATGGAGTTTGTAAATGGAACAACTCTTTTTGATGATGTTACCGTCCTAGATGCAAACGGAGATTATCGTTTGCGAGGGCCA
>CAYNMW010000101.1:0-6878 GCA_964398295.1 uncultured Saprospiraceae bacterium
GAAGACTTCCCCTACTCTGTCTTTCATATACTCCACTTGTTTGTACTTGGTGCTGCTCCGTTCTGCTTCCATGGCTTTTCTTTCCTGTTGGGAAATGTGTTGGCACTTTGCCTCTAATTCATCTAGATTTTCACGCGATACTTTTTCTAAATTCTTAGCTAATATTCGGTGCACCAAAACATCGCTATATCTTCTTATCGGTGAGGTGAAGTGAGTATAATCATCAAATGCCAATCCATAATGCCCGATATTCTCTGTTGTATAGATCGCTTTTGCCATTGATCTAATGACCATTGGTTGTAGCATTTTTAATGCTTCATCTTCCTGGGCCTTTTCAGCTAATGCATTTAACGATTTTCTGATGTTTTTCGGCGTATCTATTTTTAATTCAATACCTAATTCCTTGGCAAATAAAACCAAGTCAGATAATTTTTCAATATCTGGTTCGTCGTGTACACGATAGACTGCAGGTACTGGTTTTTTGGAATCTAGTTTTCGCATATATTTGGCAACTGCTTTATTTGCCAATAACATGAAGTCTTCTACAAGCATGTGTGCATCTTTTCGCACTTTGGTATAGACACCTATTGGTTTTGAATGTTCATCTAATTTGAATCGGACTTCTTCCGTTTCGAAATTGATGGATCCTTTTTTAAAGCGTTTTGCTTTTAATTTCTTTGCTACTGTATTTAACACTGTTAGTTCTTTCGCAAATTTACCTTCACCACTTTCTAGCACTTCTTGAGCGTCCTCATAAGTAAAGCGATGCTTGGAATGAATGATCGTCCTGCCTAACCATGTATCAATAATGCCATAGTCTTTATTAAAAATGAACATAGCAGAAAAGCACAACTTGTCTTCATGTGGCCGAAGGCTGCACAGTTCATTTGATAATTTTTCTGGAAGCATTGGACAGACACGATCAACCAAATACACAGATGTTGAACGGAGATAAGCTTCATTATCAAGTGCAGTGCCAGGCTTCACATAATGTGTAACATCTGCAATGTGCACGCCTATACGTATTTCGCCATCTTCCAGTTCTTCATAAGAGATTGCGTCGTCAAAATCCTTAGCATCATGCGGATCAATTGTGAAACATAAGGTGTCACGTAAATCCAATCGTTTTTCTATTTCTTCATCTGCTATCTCTATTGACATTTCTGCAGTCTCTTCAAGCACTTCTGGTGGAAAAGCAATATTGAATCCAGAGTTGATTAATATAGAATTCATCTCCAAGTCATTCGGTGATAGATTGCCCAGGTTGCTTTCCACCTTTCCCCACATAGTCTTTTCGTCACGACCATTTTTGATCAACTTCACAATTACCCGATCACCATCTTCAGATTCATTAAGCTTATCATTTTCAACATAAATGTCAATGTCTCCGTAGTTGGTAGCTGCGTGAACGATCGCATGACTTTTGTATGTTCTCAAAAGTCCTACAAATTGGTTTGATGCTCTTTTTAATACTTTTGACACTCGTCCTTCTGGACGTCTTCCACTACTTTTTCTGGTCAACGTCACTTCAACAGTGTCTTTGTCCAATGCAAAGTTTAGATGCTTGGCAGGTACAAATATATCTTGCTCCATACCTTCTGCAACAATAAAAGCAGAGCCAGATTTAGTCATATCTACTACACCTTTGATTCCTGGCTTCGAAGATTCTTCCTTTCCTGATTTATAAAAGCGATCTAGTCTATACTTGCCGCCTTCCAATTGGAAAAGAACTCCTTCTTTCTCCAATTTGGAAAATACTTTGGCTACGTCTTCTTTAGTTTTTTTGAGTTTTAATTTTTTAATTAACTGTTTGGGGTCAACAGATTTTTTTGGATGTTTTTTAAAGAAATGGTAGATTTCTTTTTTGAGGCTTGTTCCTTTTCTTTTTCCTTTCTTTCGTCCCTTTTTCTTACTACTCGAATATTTTGTCATTAATTGAATGTTATATCAATGCCCCTTTGGACACTGAGTTGATTTATAAATAATCTGAATCTTGAAGGGAAAAAATAATATCCCCTGTGGTCAAAATTTCAAATGTCATCGACTGGCTCATTTCGGCCTTGTAATTTATATCGCCTTCTTGTTGTTGGCCAGCTACGATTGAAATAATCAAATCTTCAGAAATATTAGCTGCAGATTGAAATAAGCGCTCCTTTTCGAATCGCGAACCTGCTATACTTTTTCTGGAGATGAGTTGTTGTTTCCTGTCAAAGATAGCTAAAATGTACTCATAAGAATATATTTTTCCTCTCCAATAGACTACAGCGTCAAATTCTTCCTCTTCTGCAAATCGAAAACAAGGCTCAAACTCTGTGAATTCGTCTATGCCTTCTTGCTCAATCGGCACAAGGAAGTCTTCAATTACTTGTTGTGGAAATGGTTTGTTTGCTTTAGCAAATTCTACTCGACTATCAGTAGTAACTGTAACCGGTAACTCCAAAATGGGAAAACAGGCTATGAAGTCTTGGTATGTAGGCTTATGCACACTCATCGATTTGCAAAGGTAGTGAACTATGGGGTATGATGCTGAAAATCATCGTTGAAGGATGAAATAATCGCGTACACTATTAGCGTTCAATTTCCTTCAAATTGAGACAATTATTAAGCATGCGAATTTATTTTTACTCCTTTCACCCTCTAAATTTCCCTTTTAAGGGAGACAATACAGTTTAAAGGTATTGACTCCAATTTTGATATAATTTTATTAGATACAATAAAAGGGAAGCTTTTGCACAATTAGCCCGAAGTCATGTCTCCCTTGGAGGGAGATGCAAGAGGGTGACTACTTAAGGCTTCACCATAATCAGCCAGCGTACCAATATACCAGATACGACAAGCAATCCTCCCAATTAATAACAATAGGGATATAATAAATGTAAGAACCAATGCATCAAGCGAATCCAGCTTTAAATTAATGTACATGACAAGAAGTCCCAACAATAAAAACAGAATAAAATATAACGTGTGTGGTATATACTTTCTAAATGTCCAAGATGCCCCGTATCTCAGTGATTGCCGTTTTGAATTCCTTTCTCTGGCATAATGAATTCTAGAATTAATAGACCAATTAACTAAAAAAGACAGGACAAGTATATAGACGAACAGACAACAATATAAAATGTAAAAAAACAATCTATCTGACTCTAGATATTCGACAAATGGTAGTGCCTTTATTGAAATAGGACCAAAAAGTAAAGCGGTTACCAAAATGAATAAAATGAGAAAAAGTATTCCAATAATTAAAAATGGGAAAAATAAATGTGTTGAATGAGAAAAGAATTGCCTTAATGTTTGCTTTTGGTTTTTTCTAACTGATTCAATTACACCTGCATGAAGAAAAATAGAGAGCAAAAAATAAATAACGAACACGACAAAAAATACGAGACTAGTCTTACTGAACGCATTTGGCAATGTTCTGCTTAAATCTGTAAATACAGAATAATCAAAACCTCTTTCAAATAATTGTCCCGCCATAGTATGACCTATACTTTGCTGCAAATCACTCTGTACTGATGAACCAATTATTCCAGCAAACAGCAACTGAATAAAAAACAAATAAAAAATAATGTTTTTATGAATCAACAATTGTTTAAAACCATTTGTAATCGATTCAATCATATCAAGAAAGTAGTTGATTGAAGCAAATGCTGAGCCCAGGTCATGCTCTTTAAAAAATATCGCTTGAAAAATCCTTTCTCTTTGACGTAACTATTATTGATCACATTGAGATCGATATAACATTTTCTTTCTGGATCAATTTCAATGGACTGAATGTCTTTTTCGAAACTTAATTTCTTTGATACTGTATTTTCATTCCATGCGAGTGTAGAAACCGTCCCATCTGTGAATGTTACTTCAACAGAAACAGGTAAAAACAAATCACCATCTCTTATCAGTTGAGCTTCCTTACCATCCACGCCCTCTACTTTAAAATCAATCGTCTTTGAAGAATCTAAACAATCAACTAAAAAGCCAATTAAAAAATTTGCCTCACTAGGATCAGCATGTTCTTGAATAAAGGAAGTAGCCAATATCTCAAAATCGGCTCTCCGCGGATGAGTGAATTTATACTTTTCAAAATAGTCCCGCATGAGTTTGTCCATATCATTTTGCCCTAGATAGTGTTCTATGGTCTTCAGCATTGTGGCGGTTTTACTATACACAATGCCCTTGTAGTTTCCTCTTATTTTCCAACCAGGTCGAGCGATTGCAGTATTCCACTCATGATTCATACCAGCATACTCATTTCTGGATAAGGCACTATTCCCATATTTAAAACCTAAAATTGATACCTGTGAGTCGTCAGGTGAGAATAAGGATTCCATAATTCTATCCTCGTAATACGTTACAAAGCCTTCATCTAGCCATGGCTCTGCTTTTTCATTAGAAGCCAAAATTCCCATAAAAAACTGGTGAGCAAATTCATGGATGGCTAAAGATTCAGAACCACGAAACCATTTCGGCATTCGGTAAACAGTGCCGGCAGTAGCAAAGGTCGGATACTCCATAAATCCATTTCGCAAAGAATGAAATGGAGGATCCATCAAGGTGATCCCAGGATAAGGGTATTTGCCTAAATGGTCGTCAAAGTATTGCAATGAATGTTTGATAGCCCGCAAGTATCGATCTGCCATGTGACAATGATCTGGTGCTATCAGTAATTTGATTTCCACATCTTGCCACTTATCAAAATATTCTTCTAATTCTGGAGATACACACCAAGCAAAATCAATCACATCTTCTGCAAGATATCTTGTCTGTTTTCGGTCACCTTGCTTATTGCTCTCCTCGATCAGACATCCTGAAGCGCCAACCAGGAGTTGGTCTGCACAATTTATGGTAACATCATAGCTGCCAAAGTCTCCATAAAATTCTGTACGCTGTTGAAATTGTAAGCAGTTCCATCCCCAGTTGCCGTCCAAATCTTGTTCGTATACACCAAGCTTAGGATACCAGTGAACAAACAAATGAAAGTCATTGCCACCATATCCAGAACGTGCAATTGTTTTTGGCAATTTAGCAGTAAAATTCAGATTCAATACCAATGAATCCCCTGGTGCAATTGCTTTATCTAATGGTATGTATAAGACCGTTTCGTCATCTGTGTTACCATCATCCTGAACATAATATTGTTTAGCAGTTAATTCCGCTCCATCCTCAATACCTATTGAATCTACAGTTATAAAGCCCCATTCGTCATCACCTCGCAAACTGATCGGGTTATCAAACACGACTCCACCAGTAGGCCTCAACCAAGTAGATTTCATATTCTTAAATGCATTCAGGTACATATAGAATTTTAGATCTGAAACTGGTTCAGGAGAAGGATTGTGCCATACTATTCTAGATACGCCTTTAGCCTTCTTTTTATGATGATCCAAGTCAATGACCATTGTATAATTTGCTACCCGATCGCTTTGGATTTTACCATTAGGCTCACAATAGCCAAAAGCTGAAAGTTTAATGAGTAGTAAAAGAAAACAGAATGGAATTCTCATTGAGGTCATCTGTTGTAAAAATATGGATCGTATAGTAAAACAATACACAAATGGGTACAAAAGAGATAAAAGAATTGAATTGTGTAAAGAAATTCTATTTTAAATCATCTAAATACACATCAATTGCTGAAAATGTTGTCCTTTTGACATACTTAGATTTATGAAACAACAATTCAAGAAAATTAAACAATCAGCTAAAGAGGCATTTCTCTTTCAAGCTCTCAAATTGAAAGTGAAGCCGAAGCAGTCTTTTGACAAAACTGTAGCACTAGATGATCCTGACTATAACACTCTCGATCACTGGGCAGCACATCCGCAAAAAGATAACAATAGTCAAACCATCATTCCGGGAGGATCAAGAAGAGAATCCAAGGAAACACAAGCTGATGTATTCTTTATTTATCCAACTGTTTACTTTGGTCAACAAACATGGAATGCTCCTTTAAATCATGAGCGTACCAATGAGTTTGTGGACAACATGATTTTACCTGGACAAGCATCTGTATTTAATGAAAATAGCAGAATTTTTGCTCCGCGATATCGTCAAGCTACATTCTACTCTTTTTTGAATGCCAATACAAATAGCCACCAGGCATTTAATCTTGCATTCTCAGATATCAAACAAGCATTTACTCATTATTTAAATCATTGGAATAATGGTCGTCCATTCATCATTGCTGGTCACAGTCAAGGCAGCTTTCATGGCATTCGATTATTGGAAGAATGTGTTGAACCTTCAAAATACATGGATCAATTTATTGCAGCTTACCTTATTGGATTTCAAATTCCACAAGACAAATTTGGAAGAACGCTTCATCGTATACAACCTGCGATGTCAGAAACGGACTTAGCCTGTGTTATCGCATATGACACCTTTGGCGAAGACGGCGGACCACTGCATAATAAAGATGAATGCCAACATTATTATGCTGATACAAATGCGTGGGAGTATAGGAAACATAAAAGTGTTATTGGCATCAATCCATTGAGTTGGAAAACGAACACGACTTTGGCAAAAAAAGAAAAACATCTAGGTGGCGCTAGAATGCAAATGAGCAAACAAGCCTCATTCAATTATCAAGAATTCTTTTCAGAAACCCCAATGGGCTTAGAATTCAAAAAACTATCCGAACCTATCACTGCTGAATGTGAAGCGAAACTAGATGAACAAGGAATATTACATATTTCGAAACCTAAGACTCGAAGCTTCAGAGTCGGAATGCTGCCTAATTGGAATTACCATGTACACGATTACTCCTTATTTTATATGAATCTGCGGGAAAATGTTGGGAAGAGGATTGGGGCGTGGAACAACAAAGGGAAGGATTAGGATTATAGGATTGGGGGATTTTTAGGATTCTAGGTTGAGAATTTAATGTT
>CAYNMW010000101.1:6978-16470 GCA_964398295.1 uncultured Saprospiraceae bacterium
CCCACAAATGTTCTTAAATAATTGTTCTTTTATTCAGCTCCAGAAGATCACAAAGATAAATAAGGTAATCCTAATAATCCCATAAATCCTAAAATCCTAGTCCTTCTTTATTGGTATGTGTCATACCTCCCCAACCCAAACTGCTCAATCTTCTTTATCAACATATCCGCATACCTTGGATTTGTCGCATACCCACATCTCTTCAACCCAATCGCCCAATTGATATAATCTGTTTTGTCATAACTGAATAGCTCTTGGTACCATGGAGTATTCATCAGGAAATAAGTGTGGTCAACATAGGAATCCAAAACAGTATCATATGATCGAAAACATGATTCAATCAACTTCCCATCTTCATTCAAATCGTCGTCTTTCTGATAATAGGTGTTGCCCTTCCAATATGATTTACATTTAATGCCAAAATGATTGTTAGCTTTAGTTGCCAATTTGCTAGTTCCGTATCTTGATTCTACTAGTGCCTGGGCAAGAGTGATGCTTGCAGGAATGCCACTTCTGTGCATTTCAATGATCGCAAGATCTTTATAGTTTTCAATATATCGTTCTGACTCTGCAATCGAATTGTTTGTCGAGAAAGATGAAAAAATGAAAAAGCTTAAAATTGCTCCAAAAGTCCAGTATACTTGTCTCATAGTCTATTACATTACAAGTTGCTAAAATTATGCCAGTAGACCAATGAAATCAAAAACAAAAGCGATAAAGCATTTGAAGAAGGACAAAAAGTTGAAGCGCCTGATTGAGATGACTCAGTTGAAAGACTCTATCAAATCCAAATCATGCTATGAGGCATTGGTCAAATCGATTGTCTCTCAACAATTATCTGTCAAAGCGGCAGCAAGTATTTATGGACGTCTATTGACTCTTGCAAAGAAACCAATTACCAAACCTGCCATATTAAGCTTGTCTCATGACCAACTACGGTCTGTTGGTCTATCCAATTCAAAAGCAAATTATGTAAAGAATGTCGCCAACTTCTTCCAGGAGAATAACATTACAGATACTCAATTGATCAAGGCATCTGATGAAGATATCATTTCTCTGCTTACTCAGATCAAAGGGGTCGGAGTATGGACGGTACAGATGATGCTAATGTTTCAATTGGATAGGCCTGATGTCTTGCCGTTAGGTGATTTGGAAATCAGAAAACAAATCATCAATCTATATGATATCCGAAAAGAAGGAAAAAAACTCTATCCTGCTATTGAAGCCGCTGCAGAACCATGGAGGCCATACCGCACGCTTGCTTGTCGATATTTGTGGGCACATTCGAATCAATCTTAATGCGGACTTCTTTTACTTTTTATGTTTAGTTTCTTTATCTCTTGGATTCACTCGTTAATTGTGTAAATTAACTGAATAAATAAAACAAAAACCTATCCCGAAAGGGAGCAAATTAACTAATTGACACATGGAAAATTCTATCAATAAGAAGGCTCTCTTCTATGGGAGTTGCTTCGCTCTTATCACAACTGCTTTATCGTTTAGTCTACGTGCAGGAATCTTACCTCAGCTGGAAGAACAACTCGGATTAACAGCCACGCAACTCGGACATATAAATTCCATGTGGTTCTTTGGCTTTCCAATATCAATGGTCATAGGCGGACTTATCTATCATTCTGTAGGAGGAAAACGCATCATGCAGTTTGCTTTTATCGCACATGCAGTTGGTATTATTATGACAATCTATGCTGGCAGTTACATGGGTTTGATGATCTCCACATTTTTAATTGGACTTGGAAATGGTTGTACTGAAGCTGCATGCAATCCTATGATTGCAGATGCTTATGAAGGGAATGCCATGAGTAAAATGATGAACCGTTTTCACATGTGGTTTCCTGGTGGAATCGTCATTGGAAGTTTGGTGTCATTCTTCATGACCAGAGCTGGAATGAGTTGGCAAGCACAAATCTGGCTTATTATGATCCCAACAATAATCTACGCTGTTTACTTCTGGGGTAAAGAATGGCCAAAAGCTAAAATCGCCGAAGGAGGAACCCTTTCGGGTAATTTCGCAGCAATGCTGTCTCCTCTCTTTATTTTTATGATGCTTTGTATGTGGTTTACTGCCCAAACAGAATTTGGACCAACGCAATGGGTAGAACTTATCTTAAAAAGTAGTGGCGCACAACCGATGTTGGTACTAGCCTTGATCACTGGAACGATGGCTATAGCCAGATACTTTGGTGGTGAAGTTGTCCATAGATTCAACACGACTGGTGTATTATTGGGATCGGCAATACTTGCTACTTTGGGCCTATTTTTATTTACCCAAATTACTGGTCCTGCAGTATATGGGATTGCAATTATTTTTGCTTTAGGTGTAGCGTATTTCTGGCCAAACATGATTGGCTTTGTTGCTGATTACATTCCAAAAAGTGGCGCTTTGGGAATGTCAATTGTCGGGGCAGTAGGTATGTTGTCTTCCTATTTTATGCAGCCAATTATTGGAGGCTGGATAGATGGTAATCGGTCGACAGGCTCCACAAATGGTTTGAGTGGTACTGATTTAGAATTGTTCACTGGACAAGAAACATTGAGTACGATGATTTTCTTTCCAGGACTGCTGATCATCTTATTTACCATTCTGTTTTTCTGGATGAGAGGTAAGACTCCGGCTTCGCATACTTAAGGATTTGCAAATAAATGTATGTGCTTTCAGGATATATTCAAGTGGTTAAACCACTTGGACTTAATAAACAAAGAACTTCCATTTTTGTACATTAGCGATCAATGGATAGAATCATTTGCGACTATCAAGGCAAAGAAAAAGGTCCTTTATTAATCGTTTTTGGTGCCATGCACGGCAATGAACCAGCAGGTCCATCAGCGCTAAAGATGGTTGGTAACATGTTGGATGCTCAATCACTTAAAAATCCAGCATTTCATTTCAAAGGAAGGTTAGTTGGACTAGTTGGTAATGTAAAAGCATTTCAGGAAAAACAACGGTATATCGATAGAGACATCAATCGATGTTGGATACAAGAACTTATTGACTCGCCAGACACTAGCTTTTATGAGCAAATTGAATTACGGGAAAACATTACCCTTATTCACCAACTCATTGCAGACTATAAACCAACAGAACTAATCGTATTTGATCTGCATACTACGTCTTCCTTTGGAGGCATCTTTTCAATTGTGAGTTACGATGCCAAAAGTATGCACATTGCTAAATCCTTTCATGCCCCAGTCATCACTGGATTTATGGAAATGCTTAAAGGAACAAGCTTACACTATTTCACCTCCAAGACAATGGGCTTGCCAACTGCTGCTCTTACGTTTGAATCTGGACAACACAATGAAAAACTCTCTATCGATAGAGCCTTTGCTGCAATTGTCAATTGTCTGAAGGTCACAGGCATGGTGGACGAAAGACAAATAAAAAATCAGCACGAGAACAAATTAATTGATTTTTCAAAGTCGTTACCCGATGTTGTTCATTTGATTGAATGCCATGAAATTGAACCGCAAGATGAATTTGTCATGAAAGAAGGTTTTGCAAACTTTCAAGTTGTCAAAAAAGGAGAACATTTAGCAAATGATAAAAAAGGTCGCATCTATGCTTCAGAAGATTCACTGATACTCATGCCTTTGTACCAGAAGAAAGGTGAGGATGGTTTTTTTCTGGTTAAGTAATTTGATTTATTTCTAAATCACCCACCTGACCTCTCTCAAGGGAGGCATTAACAACTTTAGCCCGAAGGACTGTCTCCCTTGAAGGAGATTTAGAGGGTGACCTTTTTTGATTAACCCATTTTGATTCGTATATTAGTCGGCTTTTTCAATTCATTATGGACGATAAAATCGACAATCAATTCATTAAAGGTAGAGGTGCACAATTCAATCCTGTCAATCCGTTTACAAACGAAATTAAAGAACATTCACACGAGGAATATATCGATCCAGACAATCCAAACTTGAGGACACGATACCTAGAGACATTTCCTAAAACTATAATCAACAAGGTGCCAAGTCCTGATGTGCCAATGAATTTTGGCATCAATCCATATCAAGGTTGCGAACATGGATGTGTGTATTGTTTTGCCCGCAACACCCATCCATTTTGGGGCTATAGCGCAGGTATCGATTTTGAGCAAATGATACTCACAAAAATGAATGCTGTGCAATTATTGAGAAAACAATTTTCAGCCAAAAACTGGAAAGGTGATCCTATTATGTTCTCAGGTAACACCGATTGTTATCAGCCTATTGAAAGAAAACTAAAACTCACCAGAGAATTGCTCAAGGTATTTTTGGAATTTAGAAATCCGGTAGGCTTAGTGACAAAAAATAAATTGCTTTTGCGTGATCTGGATATCATTAAAGAATTGAATCAGCACAAACTGGTTCAAATTGCTGTTTCCATCAATACACTTGATGACGACCTGCGCCAAAAATTAGAACCTAGAGCGAGCAGTATTCAATCGAGACTTGATTTGATCGAACAATTATCCAATGTAGATATTCCAGTAAAGGTCTTACTGGCACCTATCATACCAGGATTGAATGACGCTGAAGTGTTCACATTAGTTGAACAAGTAGCTAAGCGAGGTGCACTATCTGCTAGCCACATCATTGTAAGATTAAATGGAGACATCAAAGCAATTTTTGAAGACTGGTTAGAGAAAACATTTCCAGATCGCAAACAAAAAGTAATGAATTTAATAGCCGCTGCTCATGGAGGTCAACACAATGACAGTCGCTTTGGGACACGGATGAGAGGAGAAGGAAAATACGTAGAGATAATCCATCAACAGGTTGCACTTGCAAAACAGAAATTTATGCCTGACAGAGTTCTACCCCAATTTGATTTAAGAGCATTTGAAAAAAGAAGAAATCCTCAGTTGAGTTTATTTGCGACTTGAGCTCAGAATGGAATGTCTCCATTACCCGACTCATTCATCTTCGATGGTCTTGTTATAATACCTCCACTTGGATCAGCATAATCTGCACCATCATCTAAGGGACTTGTAAACCGATTAAAGTTACCCTCGGCAAACTTGACAAAGTTTTTGATGAACCTAAGTCGCACACTACCAAGAGAACCATTTCTGTGTTTAGAAATAATAATCTCCGCTTCATCCTTAGGCGCATCGAAGTCTTCATCCAAATCATAATAGTCTGGACGATAGATAAACATGACGATATCTGCATCCTGCTCAATGGCTCCTGACTCCCTCAAATCAGATAGCTGTGGTCGTTTATCGCCTCCTCTGGTTTCTACCGCACGACTCAATTGGGAAAGTGATATCACCGGTACATTCAATTCTTTGGCAAGACCTTTTAATGCCCTTGAAATCTGACTTATTTCCTGTTCTCTATTTGATTTGGTTTTATTTGGAGCAGCATTCATCAATTGCAGATAATCAATGAGGATCATCTCAATGTTGTGGTTGTTTTTAAGACGTCTGCATTTTGCCCTTAGTTCAAAGATATTGATGCCAGGAGTATCATCGATAAAGATGGGGACTTCCGTCATTTTGTCTACTGCTGCATGGAGCTTTTCCCATTCGTATTCTTCCAGATTTCCATTTCTCAGTTTATGAGAATCTATCTCCGCTTCCATTGCGATAAGACGTTGGACAAGTTGAATATTTGACATCTCTAAGGAGAATATAGCTATTGCTTTTCCAGTATTTGCAGCATTCTGCGCTAGTGATAAGGCAAATGCAGTTTTTCCCATACCTGGTCTTGCAGCAAGGATAACCAAATCTGATTTTTGCCAACCAGATGTCATATTATCTAGTTCTGAAAATCCAGTAGGTACTCCTGTTAAGCCCTCTGAATTTTGACTAGCTGCTGTAATTTCGTCTTGTGCTTTTCTTGCAATGACACCCACTCGCTCAAAACCAGTATTCAAGTTCTTATCCGTAATCTCGTATAAGCCACGTTCGGATTCGTCCAATAATTCGAAAACATCTTTGGTGTCTTCAAAAGAATCTTTAATAGTAGCAGTAGATACTCTGATTAATTCTCTTTGGATATATTTCTGAACAACTATACGAGCATGGTATTCTATATTGGCCGCTGATGCTACTTTGTTTGTAAGCTCCATCAGGTAATTGATGCCGCCAACTTCGTCAATTTTACCTATTTTTTTGAGTCGTTCGTGGACAGTAAGTAAATCGATCGGTTGTGATTTCTCAAACAAGTCAAGCATTGTCTGATAGATCTCCTGGTGTGCAGGCACATAAAAACTATCAGTCTTCAGGATTTCAATGACAGAGGGCAGGCCGTCTTTGTCAAGCATGACGGCCCCTAGTACTGCCTCTTCAAGATTTGTAGCCTGAGGCATGACTTTACCAAACATCATGGCGCTCACATCTGCGTTGTCTTTTACTGCAGTTAAATTGGTGTTTCTCTTTATTGGATTATTCTGCTCCTTCATTATCTCTCTTTCGGTGCGCTAATCTACCTGTTATATTCATAATGTTTGCTTGACTCATTTTTCGAACTGTTGGTTGGTGACATCAGGCTGTTAGTATTTCTGTTAGTAACTATCTGATGTTGTCTAAATGCCATTTCCGTAAGGCAAATCACAAAACAAAAGTTGTTTATATTATAACAATTAATATAGAAAAATATTTCTAATATGTTCAAAATCAATCTATAAACCACATTATTATCTGATGAGAAAAGTTGATGCAATAAAAAAGGGCTAAACCGCAAGATTTAGCCCTTTTGTGTATAACTATTTTTTGATCAGTTTTTCTGGACACTGTTCATTCTATCTACAGTAGATGTTACTACTCCTCTTTGTGTCTCGATCTCTACTCTTTTATCGTCCTGGTCAACTAAGTTTTGCTCAATGGCAAGTTTGGTTTCTTCAATTTTACGCTGTCTGTCTTCGATTTCTTTCTCCCATTTTGCTATGTCCTTATGCATATTGGTATTGTTACTTTCCATTTTCTTCAATTCCTTCTCTCTGTCCTTCAACTGATCTTCTTCATAATCAACTTCCTTTTTGATGGCTGCTCTCCTTGCACTCACATAATAATCTTTTAAGATTGACTCAGCTCCACTTACTGCTTCCTCATTATTTAATGACGTGATGAAATCGTTACCATCATACACCCACATGTACAATCGAGTTTGATTATTCAATTCATCTATTTTCACAAAGACGTCCACAGGTTGTCCTCCTCCGATCGAAGGTATCACAACAGCCTCAGCGTAAAATTCTTTTGCTTTTCTATTCTTTTTGACTTTACCGTACTCCTTTAAAAGATCTTGGATTGCTTTTTCAGAGATTTTTTTATCCGCACCTTCTACATCAATATAAACCGCATTCTTATTTCCAAGACTCATATTTTTGTCTTCTTCAAAAACGGCAGCTTGAGCAGTCAATGAAACAGTTGCAAAACAAGCAACGACTAGTAGTATAAATTTAGATTTCATAATTGTTAGTTTTCAAATTGTGCGTTAAAGTGAACATCCTCACCTTATAGCGCTTATTAAATTAGATGTTTTTTACCATGATTGTAACATCTAAAGTTAGGAGATTGTCCTCATTTGGCTCTTAAAATATTCTTAAACTTTTTGCTATTTAACAGTATTATCTAGCCTTTCGGCGAATGAAGGTAGAGATTCAAGAAAATTCCTTATTCCATATATGTACTATCATCCATAAACCATTCTATCCGTCACATCCACATTTTCGTCGAAATATGTGCGTACTACTCAAAGAATGGGTTAATTTGACAATCGATTAATAAAGAATGAAAACCAACACAAACTTATGAGCATCCTTTCTTTACGGAATGTGGTGAAACGATACCATAACCATACTGCTGTTGATAACGTCAGTTTTGACATTCCCAATGGCAGCATTTTTGGTCTTCTTGGTCCAAATGGCGCAGGTAAAACATCGTTGATTCGTATCATTACTGGAATTACCGGTGCAGACTCTGGCGAAATAGTACTTGACGGAAACATCGTCACTAAAATGAATGTTGCTGACATAGGCTACCTTCCTGAAGAACGAGGCCTGTACAAAAAAATGAAGGTGGGAGAACAATTGCTTTACCTCGCCCAATTAAAAGAAATGTCTTTGAAAGAGGCTAAAGATTCAATCAATTTTTGGTTCGAGAAATTTGACACTCAAGACTGGTGGAACAAGAAGATCGAAGAACTGTCTAAAGGAATGCAGCAAAAAATCCAGTTCATCGCAACTGTAATGCACGATCCTAAACTGATCATCTTGGACGAACCATTTACTGGACTCGATCCATTGAATACCAATTTGATCAAAACCGAAATCCACAATTTAAATCAACAAGGCAAAAGCATCATCTTCTCTACGCATCGAATGGAACAAGTAGAAGAAGTCTGTAGAGATATCGTATTGATCAATCAAGGAAAAGTTATTTTAGAAGGTCAGGTAGGTGATGTCAAGGAATCATTCAAGCAACACAAATACAGCATCAGCTATGATGGAGAATTTCCTCCTCAACTAGATGACTCACACTTCAATCTGATCTCTAATCAAAACAAAGAATTGATCATCCAGGCCAAACCGGGTTATGATTCAAATGTATTACTTAGTGACCTGATCAAATCAGGTGTACACATTTTGTCCTTCAAAGAAATCCTTCCAAGTTTAAATGAAATCTTTATTCAAAAAGTAAAGTCTTCCGAACATGAATAAGCTCTGGTTAATTGTAAAGAGAGAATATCTCACGAGAGTAAAAAAGAAGTCTTTTATTCTGGTGACCTTACTCACACCTTTAAGTTTGGGTCTCTTGATGTTCGTGTCAGGCTACCTTGCAATACAAGGAGACAAAGTAGAAAAGAATATTTTAATCTCAGATAGATCTGGAGCACTTGGAGAACATCCATTGGAGTCAAAATATTTAAGCTTTGATTATACGACTAAAACTGTCTCTGAAGTCGAACAGTCCTACATTGATGATGGTTATGACATCTTTATTGATATCCCTCCTATTAATGATTGGTCAGTTAAAGAATATCAAATTGCTTACTACGCTAAGGATAAACTCAGCCTTACCACAATTGAATCATTAGAACGTAAAATATCGAATTCCATACGTGCCTTCAAAATTGATAGGTCTACCCTCGATAAAGAAGAGTTAGAAACATTAGAGACTTCTGTTACGTTCGAAAATGCGCTTGCGCTCAAAGGTGAAGACAGTGAGTTGAAAGGAGATTCCTCTTCCAAATTACAAAGTGGCATTGCAATGGGTCTGAGTTACTTGATGGCTTTCATGATGTACATGGTCATCTTTGTTTTTGGGTCAATGGTAATGCGAAGCGTAATGGAAGAAAAAATCAACCGCATCGTTGAAGTCATCATATCATCTGTCAAACCATTCCAGCTCATGCTCGGTAAACTATTGGGCGTCGGTTTGGTTGGTCTAACACAGTTGAGTATTTGGATCATTTTGATTCCGGTTATTATCGCTGGAGTCACTATGGTCTTCGGTGGTTCTGTAGATGCGAGTAGTGCACAACTTG
>CAYNMW010000102.1:0-1203 GCA_964398295.1 uncultured Saprospiraceae bacterium
AAAATAAATGTATAATTAATTGAATATCAGGTATTTAAAAGCAAGCATTGTTACAATTTTTGAATCAAAAATTCCACCAATGCAATCATGATTCATAACAATCAGCGCATTAACATGCGCTGCTATTAATATGATACCCCTAATGGGGTATTTTCCTTAACTAAACGACATTGACTTTTAACCATTTGGTAACTTAATCATACTTGGATCAAAGAGGTACTTCGTAAAGCTTTAAATTTTTATTTATATAGTTCAATACATATATCTATTGGAGCTATAGCACTCGTCGCATCTGTCCAATTAATATTCCATACTTCAATCCCATCGAGCTATTATCTATTTGTTTTCTGTTCTACTCTTTTCATATACGGACTTCATCGTATCGTTGGCATTCGAAAAACCTATCAGCTCGAGCAAAAAGGGAGATACCAAATTGTCTATCAGTATAAACATCACATCCAAATTTACACTGTACTCAGTTCAATTTTCAGTGTCTACTTCTTTTTCCAGCTAGACAGATCTGTCCAGTACATTTTAATTTTACCCGCACTTATTAGCATATTATATACCATTCCTTTACTCGGAAATAAAAGGCGACTTCGTGATTTTGATTTTATTAAAATCTTTTTAATTGCAATGGTTTGGTCGATTACAACTGCCTCCATTCCTGCATATTATGTTGGATTGAGTACCCTTCTAATCAGTCTATTGAGTGTGGAGAGAGCTTTGTTCTTTTTAGCAATTACTATCCCATTTGATATTAGAGATGAACGCATAGATCAACAGATAAATGTAAAAACATTGGTACACAGTTTAGGGAATAAGACAAGTATTAAACTTGCAATTACCAGTTTATTGTTTTCTTTTTTCATACTCCTATATCTATATATGTCCGATGATATTCGCGTCCACCATCTTATTGGATTTGGGATCAGTTATTTCATTACTAGCATATTGATTTACAAGAGTAAAGCCAAAACATCAGACTATTACTTTACAGGAATTCTTGATGGCACTATGTTGTTAGTTTTTGCAATACTTTATCTTCTTTCAATAGCATTAAACGTTCACTAACTAGTCCTTTTTACTATCTGAAATCAGTTTCTTATTCTTGCGATCACATCGGCTTCAGATGCAATGGCTGTATTGGCATTATACTGAGATGCTCCAATGGGGCCTGCTCCAGGGGTAACATTTAGTCCT
>CAYNMW010000102.1:1303-16412 GCA_964398295.1 uncultured Saprospiraceae bacterium
AGCCCGATAAGCGTGACAAAACCCAATATTTTAAAGGATTTTTGTCAATAAATGGACAATGGCAATCTATTGAGCAGATTTTTGTGCAAAATCAAAAACATCTATCATTTATTCGTGGTTTAATCTCTATTTGTTGAAAAAACTTTGTCTATATATCGTCGTGCTCTGTATTTGTCAGACTGGCTATAGTCAGACCTGCTGTTCTGGTGGTGTACCCGTATCCAGTAATATTGGTTTTACAAACAAACAATCCAACACACTTCAACTAAGTTTGAGTGCTAACTTTAACACACTTACCTCACTTTATACAGAATCTCAACGATTGCAGGACGATCAAAGAAAGCGAACAACGCAATCCTATCTGATAAGAGCACATTATAGTATTTCTGAAAGATTTGCAGTGGAGACATTCGTTCCTTTTGTCAGACAGACAAGAAGCATATTTAGTCAAACCTCCAACGATGTTGATTTTGAATCATCATTCGGAATCGGTGATCCTATCTTACTGGCATCCTATAAAATATCTGATTCCGCATTTAAGTTTACACTAGGCGCGGGTCCTCAAATACCGCTTGGAAGTTTCACTCAACGCAATAGTAGAGGTCTACTTTTGGTTGAAGATTTACAGCCTGGTAGTGGTGCTTGGGATTTGATTGTAATAGGAATAGCCGAATATTCTCTTCCTTCAAGACCAACGACGAATGTCTTTTCCAGAGTGATTTATAGCTACACAGGTAACAATGACGAATCTAGAAATGGATTGCAAACATATACTTTTGGCAATGACATACAAGTGATTGCGGGAGTAGCAGATCAATTTCTTGTAGCCAATAGGTTTGTGTCACCATCACTTGCATTGCGGTATCGATTTGCAGAACAAGATGAGATTGATTTTATTCCGAATAACGGTACTGGAGGCAATTGGGTGTTTGCAAAAGCAACACTGGGATTTGAATTCCTATGGGAATCTAGTTTAAGCTTAGATCTTGAAATTCCAATTCATACCTTTGTTAACAACACTCAGCTATCTCCTGATTCAATTGTTACGATCTCTTGGTCTCGATCATTCAAGTTTTCAAAAAATGAAGTCCTTATAAATTTTTGATATGAAACAATTACTACTTTTTATTAGCCTCATTAGCTTTACATTATTTCCTTCCTGTTCTGATAATGACTTTTCGCCAACTAATAACAATGGCTTCAGCAGTAATGACTGGATAATACCACAGAATGAGGTGTTTGACGGTGGTGTAGGCAAAGATGGCATTCCATCTATTGACGATCCACAATTTGCAAGATTTAGTGACGGCCAAACGCGAGCATCATATTTAGATGCGCTAGTAGTAGGCGTTGTAGCTAATGGTATTGCAAAGGCGTATCCTCACCCAATACTTGACTGGCACGAAATTGTAAATGATAATGTAGGAAGCACATCAGTAGCAATTACCTACTGTCCATTGACTGGCACAGCTATTGGCTGGAATCGAATGGTAAACAACCAGGAAACCGAATTTGGTGTTTCTGGGTTATTGTACAATACAAACCTAATGCCTTATGATCGGAATACCGACAGTACATGGTCGCAACAACGTTTGGACTGTGTGAATGGTGATTTGATTGGTGAAGAAATAGACCTCGTTCCAGTAGTAGAGACAACGCTCAGTACATGGTTGGAAACTTATCCAGATTCTGAAATACTAACAGAAGATACTGGTATCAACAGAGACTATGGAAGATATCCATACGGTGATTATAGAACCAACAATAGTCGACTTCTCTTTCCCGTAAGTATTACAGATGATCGACTCCCAGGTAAGGAAAGAGTGCTTGGCGTTTTTGACAGGAGCGGTCAGGTAAAAGGATATCCTTTCGATCGCAGCGTCAGTGATACAGAAGTAATACTGGATGATTTCAATGGAGAATCTTTTATCATAGCCCGCAACACTTCACGAAATTTTATAGTAGCATTCGAGAATCCGAATAATCTGAATTTCACTGCAACGCAGGATTTTCCAGCGGTCTTGCAAGATGAAAATGGCGGCTTGTACGACATTACTGGTCAGCTAATTTCAGATTCAGCAAGTCAATCAGCTAACTTAGTAATTGCAAAATCATTTATCGGGTATTGGTTCTCATGGGGAACATTCTATCAGGATCTTGAGTTGTATGAGAACTAACGATATCCTAGTATAAGTCAGAATGTTACGCTAAAGATCATCCATTAAATCTGGTCTTCTTTCTTTCGTTCGCTCAATAGCCTTTTGATGACGCCACTCACTAATCCTGGCTTCATGCCCAGACAGTAAAATATCTGGTACAGTCATTCCTTTATACTCAGCTGGTCTGGTATACACTGGTGGTGCCAACAGATTGTCTTGAAAAGAATCAGTCAGCGCTGAGGTTTCATCATTCAATACTCCAGGTATTAATCGCCCAATTGTATCTACTAATATTATTGCAGCAGACTCTCCTCCAGACAATACATAATCTCCAACTGAAATCTCTCTTGTGACATAAAGTGTTCTTATTCGCTCATCGATGCCCTTATAATGACCGGCAATCAACAATAAATTGTTTTGTAAGGATAATGCATTAGCCATTGACTGGTTGAGGGTTTCGCCGTCAGGTGTTAGATAAATAATGTCATCATAGTCCCTACCCTCTTTAAGTTTTTCAATGAGTTCTCCTAGCGGCTCAGGTTTCAATACCATCCCAGCTCCTCCGCCGTATTGATAATCGTCTACCTGTCTGTAATTGCCTAATCCATGTTCTCTTAAATCATGAACAACTATCTCCAACAACTGCTTATCCTGCGCACGTTTTATAATCGAATGACCAAAAAATGAGCTCATTAAATCTGGCACACAAGAAATGATATCGATTCGCATGAGTAAACCTGTTGTACCACAAACTATTGATTATTGACAAAAACGAGAACACATTATATAATTTCGGTTGCAGGTTTTAAACCAATAATCAATAGTTGTAAGTAACAAATTGCTATTCTATTCCTAGCAATTCAATTTCGAAAATAAGAGCGCTGTAAGGTTGAATGGGACCTGCTGCACGTTCTCCATATGCCAAAGTATATGGAGCATATATCTTATGCTTAGAACCTACTTTCATCAAAGGTACAGCTTCTTGCCATGCCTGAATGACCTGTTTTAAACCAAAGCTTATTGGCTCATTTCTATCTACAGAACTATCAAATACTTGCCCATCGATTAGTGTTCCGTGATAATGAACTTTTACCTTATCATCTACAGTTGGACTAGGGCCATCTCCTTCAACAAGTACTTCATATTGCAATCCTGAAGCTGTTGTAATAACGCCTTCTCGAGTCTTGTTTGCGGCTAAAAATTCTTCTCCTGCTTGTTTTATCATTTCTTTTTTGATTGAATTTATTCGTACGATTTCTTCCTTAAAATTTGCATCAGCTTCTTCAAATGGGATGATTAATTCACCACCTTCAAGAACATCTGAAATTGCTTTTGAAACAATGACATGATTGATTCGATTAAAACCCTGGTTTTTAAGATTCTGTGCGATAACTACACCTACACTATAGGATAAACTATCCGCTTTTGTAATCTGATATTCTTCAATTTCTGTAACCGGCACACCTTCTAATTGTTGCAATACATCGTCGATCGGATTGTCTTGACTGTGTACACAGAGACCTGAAAATAGGAGAAGTGTTAAAAATATATACCTTGTCATTATGCTGTTTTTAATTTGTGATAGTAAAAATAGAAGTAAGGTATGGTTTCAATCCCTTTGAAATAGTTAAACAAACCATAATGTTCATTTGGCGAATGAATGTCATCAGAATCAAGACCAAAACCCATCAACACAGATTTGACCCCTAATACATTTTCAAACATGGCAACAATTGGGATTGTTCCACCAGATCGCTGAGGAATAGGAACCTTACCATAAGTCTTTTCCATTGCTTGTTGAGCAGCTTTGTATTCTATTGTATTTGTTGGTGTCACTGCTGGAAAACCGCCATGATGTGGCTTGACTACGACCTTAACACCAGGAGGAGCCAAGCTTTCAAAATGCTTGGTAAATAACTCTGTAATGGCATCTGGATTTTGATTCGGTACTAAGCGCATGCTAATTTTTGCATATGCTTTTGAAGGCAATACTGTCTTTGCACCTTCGCCAATATAACCACCCCACATTCCATTGACATCCATTGTCGGTCTAATCGAGGTTCTCTCCAAGGTTGTATACCCTTCTTCCCCTAAGACCTCATTGATTTCCAAATCTGACTTGTATGTTTCAAGATTAAAAGGAGCTTTATTCATTTCCAGTCTCTCTGCTGGGGTAACGACTTGTACATCATCGTAAAAACCAGGAATGGCGATTTCATTTTTCTCATTTTTCATGGAGGCAATCATATCACAAAGTACATTGATCGGATTTGCTACAGCGCCTCCATATACACCAGAATGTAGATCACGGTTGGGACCAGTGACTTCTACTTCAACATAACTTAGTCCTCTCAAACCCACTGTGATTGAAGGGACATCATTTGCTATGACAGAAGTATCAGACAGTAAAACCAAATCACATTTAAGCAAGTCAGTATTGGCCTGACAAAATACTTCAAGATTGTCAGACCCAATTTCTTCTTCTCCCTCAATCAAAAATTTGATGTTGCATAATAATTTATCCTCAGCCACCATTGCTTCAAATGCCTTAACGTGCATAAACATCTGACCTTTATCATCACAAGAACCTCTGGCAAAAATGGCACCCTCAGGATGAATAGCTGTCTTTTTAATAACTGGTTCAAATGGTGGAGAATCCCAAAGATCCAATGGGTCTGGTGGTTGCACATCATAATGTCCATATACCAAAACTGTTGGGTAAGCTGGGTTTAGAATTTTTTCACCAAATACAATCGGATGACCTGCTGTCTCGTATATGGTGGCAGAATCAGCACCTGCACTGAGTAAGCTCTCTTTCACAAATTGTGCAGTCTTTCTCACATCCTCAGCAAAAGCAGGATCGGCACTGACAGATGGAATCCGAAGTAAGTCCAATAATTCTTCTAAAAATCTATCCTTATGTTGATTAATATACTGTTGAACTGCTTCCATAATTAATTCAATGATAAATGAGTTTTTAATAATGCGGATAAATCTTTGACAGCTATATCCGTATATAATTTTCCTTTATATGCGTACGAGACTTTACCAGTCTCCTCAGAAACAATATATGCAGCTGCATTTGTTGCTTCCGTTATTCCCAAAGCTGCTCGATGTCTCAGTCCCAAGTTTTTATTGACTGTATCATTTTTAGATACTGGTAAAATCACACTTGCTGAATGCACCCTATCTCCATGTATGATCATCGCACCATCATGAAGTGGTGCATTCTTTGCAAAGACATTTTTAATTAACATGGTACTTAATTTAGCATCCACAATCACACCAGATCCACTAAAGGAATAGTCATTTAATTCTGGGACAATGACGATCAATGCACCTGTTCTTGTTCTGCTTAATTCATTCATTGCAGTTGCTATTTGGTCAGCAATACTGCTTATTTTTTCATCGACTGCACCTATTTCTTTTCCAAAAAATTTATCTAAAAACTGTCCACGTCTCTGCAAGGTGTTTTCTCCAAACAACATGAGAAAACGTCTTACTTCTGGTTGAAAAACGATGACGAAAATAACCGCTCCAATTTGAAAAAAACTGCCGAGCAAGGTGGATAGTAAATTCATTTTAAAATAGCGGACGACCGCATAAAGCAAAGCCAATAATAAGACGCCAATGAAGATATTAAAACCAACTGAACCCCTCAATCGTTTATAAATAAAATAGACTAAATAGCCTACAATGAGGACATCTAAGACCGTCGTGATCAGCTGAAATGTTGTATAGTCTTGTATATTAAAAATAACTTAGCCTTTAAGTTCAAAATTCATCGTTTCATTCATATTATAAAACATGAATGACAATACATCTGCGTACTCTTCTATTCTTTTAGACGTTGGTTTTCCAGCTCCGTGACCAGCACTTGTTTCTACTCTAATCAATACGGGATTTTCGCCAATATGATTATGTTGCAATTCGGAGATAAACTTAAAAGAATGAGCTGGCACTACGCGGTCGTCATGATCTGCTGTAGTCACAAGTGTAGCTGGATATTCTGCTTCCTTGACATTGTGCAGTGGCGAATATTTTAATAAATATTCAAAAGCATCTGGTTCATCACTACTTCCATAATCTGAGGCCCATGCCCAACCTATCGTAAATTTGTGGTAGCGCAACATATCTAAGACACCAACAGCTGGAAATGCAACTGCATACAAATCAGGGCGTTGTGTGATACATGCGCCAACAAGAAGTCCACCATTGGACCCACCTTGAATAGCAAGTTTTTCTGAAGAGGTATATTTTTCTTTAATCAAATATTCTGCTGCCGACTGAAAATCATCGAATACATTTTGCTTTCTTTCTTTTGTCCCAGCTTCATGCCAAGACTTACCAAATTCACCTCCTCCTCGAATATTTGCAACAGCATAAACACCTCCATTCTCTAATAATGGAACTCGACCTGGATTAAAAGAAGGTGTAACGGAAATATCAAATCCTCCATATGCATAGAGCAATGTCGGGTTATCTCCATTTAGTTTCAGTTTTTTATTGTGTGTGACAAATAAAGGAACTCTTGTACCATCATAACTTTCAAACCACTTTTGCTCAGTCATGAATTGCTCTGGATCAAAATCAACTGTAGGTTGTCGGAAAATATCAGATTCTAAAGTTTTGGTATCGAGTTTAAAAATTGTAGTTGGATAGGTGAAACTTGTGTAAGAGTAAAAAGCAAGATCGGATTCTTCTTTACCAGTTATACCACCAATGCTTCCAATACCTGGAAGAGAAAGGTTTTGTATAAAGGATCCATTTCGATCAAATACTTTTACCAAACTATATGCATCTTTTAAATACGAAGCAAATAATTTATCTCCAGCTGCTGTCACCCATTGTAATTTTTGTTGTGCTTCAGGTATTATCTCTTCCCAATTTGAAGAAGATGGGTTTTTGGAATCTATTTTGATTAGTCGTTGATTTTTGGCATCTCGATTTGTGAGTACAAATAAATAATCCCCATCATTGTCTACTACACTGTAATCATTATCAAATGAACTGACAACATTAACAATTGGTGAATTAGGTTTTGATAAATCTTTAAAACTCATTGCATTTCCTGAAGTAGACTCAGAAGTCCCAAGAATTAAAAACCGTTCATCATCAGTAGTTTGTGCAAATACATTTCGCAATGGATGATCAGGTTGATCATAAATCAACTTGTCGTCTTTTTGTGCAGATCCGATTTTATGGTAATACACCTGATGGTATTCATTTTTACCTGACAATTCATCTTCTTCGTTTGGTTCAGGATAACGGGAATAATAAAACCCATCACCTTGCCAGGAAAGTCCAGAAAACTTAACCCAATTAATTTCATCATTCAAGGGCTTCATTGTCTTCAAGTCCAATACTTGAGCGGTTCTCCAATCTGAGCCACCTTCTGAAATGGTATAGGCAAGTAGCGTTCCATTCTTATTAAAGGAAAAACCACCTAATGAAGTGGTACCGTCTTCTGAAAAGGAATTTGGATCTATTACAACCTCACCATCACCTGATAAATCATCAATTGAATAAAGAACACTCTGATTCTGCAAACCATCATTTTTAAAAAAATAATACTTATCGCCTCTTTTAAATGGAGATGAGTAGCGTTCATAGTTCCATAAGTCAGTGAGTCTTTCTTTTACTTTGCTTTTAAATGGAATGTTATCCAAATAATCGAAGGTTGTATCATTTTGTCGGGTGACCCAATCTTTTGTTTCATCAGAATGATCATCTTCTAGCCATCTATATGGATCTGCTATTGATGTACCATGGTAGTCTTCAACAATACTCGAATCTCTATTCGATTCTGGATAAGACTCAATGACCTGCTTCTTGGATGGAATAAAAGTTTGAGATTCATTCATGCAAGAACAAAAAAATAAAACCAAAATGGTCGTGAATAAAAAGTTTATGAATTTCATTGGACTTAATCTGAATTTGTGTTAAATAAATTCCAATATTTAAAATGCAAATACGTTCTCATAATCACTTAATGGAAAACCGCTTAATCTATGCACAAAGTATTACAATTTACGCTCGTATTTATTCTAAGTTCAATTTTACTTGCCAATTCTGGATTAAATCAAACGACAACAACAAAGAATAAAATAGATGATACTATAACTCCACAAGAACAATTGCAGTCTTTCGTCGAAAGTCAAGATGAAGAAACACAAAGCAGGATACTATCATTACAAATTTTAGCAAAGGAGTCGATAGCTATGTTGAATAAGCATGAGGGTGAACCTGAAAGTTTGGATCTTATGAAATCAGAATTGCACAATTTGCTCCAAGCAATAGATAATTTACCCACAAGTACAAGTCTATTCTATGAATTGAGCTACCTCGAAGATAATCTGAAGATGATTCAATCAGAACTAAGTCTTCAAGAAAGCCAAGAGCATCTGAATATAAAAGAGCTCAATTGTCAGGAAGTAAGCAATGCTCTGATGCGAGAAAACAGTATCGTATTATTCAATGACCAGTCAAACGGTGGCATTCGTACTACAGCAAACATGACACGTTCTGCAGGAGAAACTATATTACATATAAAGGTGCAAATGAAAAATAAAGATGCACGAGATATCATCGGAGGACTTGAAAAAAACACATTGATGATTTTTGAAGATGTCAATGGCAACACCATAAAATGTACAAACAAGGAAAGAACATACGGTCAATGGGACGAAAGCAGCTTAACTCATGAATATTTTGCTCTGTTTGCCTTACCGTCAAATTGTCATTATTCAAGCATAACTGATAAGGTCAAACTTATATGGAGTAATGGACTTCATGTGTATTCAATTGCAGACCAAACAGCAATAAATGAGTTGTTTGCTTGTATTTGCAAAAAATCATAACCGTCAAATATTAGCTTGAATCGAATTAACGCGTATTATATATAATACATATATATATGTGTAATAAATACAAAATCAGTTACTTCAACATACTAATTTTATGTCATACATAATATAAACAACGCTATTTTCAGTAAGTGTTAATAAGGTACTATTTTGGGCTATCTGGTGTGTGTTGAGTAGGTAAAACGAAATTCCAATTTTAGGCATCTATTTTAACTATTCCAGAGCTTAAAATCCAATTATTAAGTAATTATAAACCAATGACTTACCTGAGAATTGCTCTTTTATTTCTTGCGGTGCAACTTTGCACGAATCAAATTGGAGCAAAAGACTTTTTTCCATTCACTTCTATCGTCATTAATCCGATCAGTCCCATGGACGGAGATACCGATAATGATGGGTTTCCAGATTTTGTGGATCAGGATAGTGACAACGATGGAATATTAGACATGGACGAAGGAGTAGTTTGTTCAACTATCGATCTATCTGCTGAAAACGGAAATCCGGATGCGCTGAACACCTTCAACAATGCTATGATTACCGTAGGTGGTCCTAATGGTGCAATCATCCAGATAGAAGATCCTTTGGAACTAAACGGATCAGCAATGCAAGATGAATTCATCATCTCTAATGAGCATGTCTTAGCCTCAGGTAACGATTCAACTAGTTTGCTATTGGGAGTTGATCATGCCCCTGGAGAAACAGGCCCTTCAAATTCACTTGGCACAAATTACACTTTCTCGATGCCAGTCTGTCAATTCAACTTCGTTTTATATGATATAGACAGAACAGATGAAGTAGCTATTTTAGGCACATTGGATGGAGTTCAGGTTCCATTTACAATTGTTTCTCAAGGTGTGTGTTTGAACTACAATCCTGGTACACCATCATTTAATAGTATTTGTGATGTGCAGGCTAACCCAGGAAACGGAAATGTGAGCGAGCATAGAGTTTCAATCATATTTGATGGTTGTATAGATAGACTTGAATTCGATATTTTTGATTTTGCTGTTGGAAATGGAGGATCATTTACTTTCCTTCCAGCACCAGAACCTGTTTGTGTAGCATTTGATACAGATATGGATGGCATTCCTGATGCATTCGATCTCGATTCTGATAATGATGGTATTCCTGATGCTATAGAGGCATGCGGAGAATTAGGATTGGTCTTAGAAGATTGTACACTTGACAGCAATGGAGATGGCGTATATAGTGCAGTCCCTGGAGTGCTTGAAGGAGTATGCGCAACAGCGCCTGAGGATTTTGATGGTGATGGTATTCCAAACTTTATTGACCTTGATAGTGATGGTGATGGTTGTGGTGATGCTACAGAAGGAGGTACTACAGGAAATCCAAATGTCACTGATTCTGGTGTATCTGATGGATATATGATACCTGCTGCTGGAGTAGATGATTGCGGACTGGTATTGAATGGAGGCATGTCCGATTGCCCAATACCTGCCGATGATATATTTTTAGACGATACAGTTGATGGATGTGCCGTTCCAATGGGCGGTATGATTACTTTAGAGAAAATGGGAACATTAGATGTTGGTGCCGACGGCGTAGCATCAGTTGGTGATATTATCACCTACACCTTCGAAGTTTGCAACACAGGACCTGTTGAGGTAACTGCAATTTCAGTAATGGATCCCTTAGTAACTGTCATGGGAGGACCAATTGCAACCTTGGCAGCAGGTGCTTGTGACAATACAACCTTTACTGGTACTTATGCTTTGGTGCAAACAGATTTAGATAATCTTATGGTGCCAAATACGGCAACTGCTGATGGTACAGATGAAAACGGAGATCCTGTTTCGGCAACAGGCGATGATACAGTCCCTATTCCAGTTGCTTCTGGATTGACTCTAATGAAAACGGGGACATTCAATGATGAAAATGGAAGTGGAACAGCAGATGAAGGTGAAACAATTAGCTATGTTTTCACTGTAACAAATACAGGTAATGCACCTATCTCAAATTTAACGATAACAGATCCAATTGTGACCATAGTTGGTGGTCCTATCACGCTTGCAGCTGGTGCATCAGACAACATTACATTTACGGGAACCTACACAATAACTGCAACAGATATTGCGAACGGGATGGTACCAAATACGGCAACTGCCACAGGAGAAGATCCAATTGGTGATCCAGTGATGACTACGGATGATGATACTGTACCACTTGCTAGTGGAACACCCGAAATAGATTTAATCAAAACTGGTACTTTCAATGATGAAAACGGAAGCGGTACTGCTGAGGAAGGAGAAACGATTAGCTATGCATTTACTGTCTCTAATATCGGAACAGTTGACTTAACAGCTGTCACTATTACTGATCCTCTACTCACAGTAAGTGGCGGACCTATTGACTTAATTGTAGGCGCTTCAGACAACACAAGTTTTACGGGCACTTATACCATTACAGCTACAGATGTTGCGAATGGTATGGTTCCAAATACAGCTACAACAACAGGTGATGATCCAGGAGGAAATTCTGTTTCAGATACTGATGATGAAACGATTACATTCATTGCTGCTACCCCAGGTATAGAAGTCGAAAAAACGAGTACATTCAATGACACCGACGGAAATGGATTTGCAGATGTTGGCGAAACAATAAACTATACTTTTATTATTTCCAACACAGGTAATGTTGACCTTACTGGCATTACAGTTACTGACCCAGTAATTACTGTTGCTGGAGGACCTCTTGCACTTCTACCTGCAGGCCAAACTGATAACACAACATTTACTGGTACGTATACATTAGTGATGGCTGATATTGACAATGGTAGTTTTATGAATACGGCTATGGTAGTTGGAATGGATCCATCGGGCAATCCAATTGGTGATGACGATGATGAGATGACACCATTGCCTCAGGCACCTGGTTCAATTGATTTACTAAAAGTTGGTACACTTAACGACCTCAATGGTGATGGTTTTGCTCAAGCTGGTGAAACAATAGGCTATGTGTTCACTGTAACAAATACTGGTAGTACTACAATTACGAATATCCTTATTGATGATCCCCTCGTTACAGTCATGGGAGGACCAATTCTGAGTTTGGCTCCAGGACAAGTTGACAATACGACATTTACTGGGGTATTAACAGTTACACAACAAGACATAGATAGTGGCGGTATAATTAATTCTGCTATAACTACTGGAACTGACTCAAGTGGAGATCCGGTTACAGATACATCAGATGACCCTAATAACCCAACTGATGTAGATCCAGATGGTGATGGCAACCCTGATGACCCTACATTAACTGGCACTCCACAAAACCCAGATATATCAGTAGCAAAAACGGGGGTTTTCAATGATGAGAACGGAGATGGTTTTGGACAAGTTGGAGAAACATTAAGCTATACATTTGTTGTTACTAATACTGGTAATGTTACACTGACGAATATCAGTATTACAGATCCATTGGTTGCAATATCTGGAACGCCAATAGCTTCTTTAGCACCTGGCGATTCTGATGGAACAAGCTTCACTGGTTCTTATACGCTAACCCAAGCAGATATTGATGCTGGCGAATTTGAAAACATCGCACTTGCATCAGGTACTGATCCTAATGGGAATCCTGTAGAAGATGATTCTGATGATCCATTCAATCCTGCTGATGTTGATCCCGATGGCGATGGTGACCCAGACGACCCTACTATCACACCTATCGGACAAAACCCAGATATTTCTCTTCTTAAAATTGGAACTTTTAATGATGAGAATGGTGATGGGTTTGGACAACCAGGTGAGACATTTACTTACTCATTTGTCGTTACGAATACTGGTAACATTACCCTTACAGATGTCGACGTTTCGGATGCATTAGTAGGTGTAATGGGAACTCCTATTCCGATTCTGTTACCGGGTGAATCCAATTCGACTAATTTCACTGCACAACTTGTTTTAACACAGGCAGATATTGATGCAGGTTTAATTATAAACACAGCTACAGCAAGCGGCGCTGATCCAGAAGGAAATCCAACAGAGGATGTTTCAGATGATCCAAATGACCCTACAGATATTGATCCAGACGGCGACGGTGACCCAGATGATCCGACAATAACATTATCTCCAGCAAATCCTGATATTAGTATCATCAAAATTGGAAATTTCAATGATGAAAATGGCGACGGTCTTGGACAACCGGGTGAAACAATAAGTTATTCCTTTACTGTGGAAAACACAGGTAATGTAACCTTAACGAACGTTACCGTTTTTGATCCTCAATTTCCAGTAACGGGAGGACCAATTGCTACTTTGTCTCCTGGAGATATAGACGCTACTACCTTCACAGGGTTGTACGTCCTCACACAAGCAGATGTCGATGAAGGTCTTATTGAAAATCTTGCAACTGCTACTGGTACTGATCCAAGTGGCAATCCTGTAGAAGATGACTCAGACGATCCACTCAATCCGGCAAATGAAGATCCAGATGGTGATGGAGATCCAGATGATCCTACTATTGTAACTGTAGGTCAAGAGCCATTAATTGAAATCATCAAGATAGGTACTTTACAAGATCAAAATGGTGATGGCTTTGCGGATGCAGGCGAGACAATTGTTTACCAATTTATTATTACAAATACTGGTAATGTCACTTTGTTCAATATTGAAGTAGAAGATGCTTTAGTGACTATTTCTGGCATGCAAATACCGATTTTAGCACCAGGTGATGTAAATGGTAGTCTTACAGGAGTATACACACTCACACCTGCAGATCTTGCGGGTTTAGAAATTATAAATACTGCTACAGCATTAGGCATAGACCCAGATGGAGTCTTAGTAATGGATATCTCTGATGACCCAACAAACCCAACAGATATTGATCCAGAAATGGATGGAGAGCCAGATGATCCAACCGTCGTTCCAATTTGTGGAATTCAGTTAGATATGCTGACAGGCCCTATACCACAATGTTTTGATGGACAAGTGTTGAATGTGGCATCATTAGGTACTTTCTTAGCTCCCGATGGTTTTGAAGTGTTATACGTATTGACTTCACAGCCAGGCAACATTATAGAGCAAGTAAGCACAACCCCTAGTAATTTTGTCGTCCCCACTCCTGGGCTCTATGCTATCCATTCATTTATTGCTGAAGTCGACGATCCTCAAGATCCAAATTTTGTTGATCTTTCGATGGTAACTTTTGGAGTAACGCCAGCGATTGATCTATTGAATTTCATTCAATCTGAAGGTATTTGTGCTGATTTGGATTTGGTGGGAACACCTAAAGATGTACAAATCTGTAATGTGAATCTAACCAAACAACAAGTGGGTGAAGAGTTATTTGAAGATGAAGATGTTGCATTGACCTTTGATTTTGTTGTGACCAATAATGGTGGCTTTGATTTGGAGAATTTTGATTTGATCGATGATCTGGTATTTTTACCAGCAGCAGATCCAACAACTCCATTGAATGACAACAATGTAGAAATCACCTTCACAAATATTAGTGCTACCTCTTTGCCAAATGCAAATCCTGACTATGATGGTATTTCAAATCTGAATATTTTTGACGGCATGTCTGGGTTCTTGCAACCTGGTGAATCATTCGTTGTAAGCATTACCACAGAAACCAGTGTATTTAGATTCAGACAAGAATTTGATTCATTCCAGATCAATACTGCCTTGGTTAGAGCCACGCATGTTGACCCACAAGGAAATCCAATCATTGATGTAGATGATATTTCTGATGATCCGACTGTATTCACAGATGTTGATATAGACAATGATGGAGACCCTGATGATCCAACACCTATTGTCGTTCCAGTTTGCGACGAATTGGTATGTAACAATGACTTAGTCATTAGTTTACCAAGTGATTGTGAATTAGAGGTGACGCCGGATATTCTTTTAGAATCTCCTGCTCCTCTTGGAAATTTTGAAATAACGTTTTTTGATGAAGCAGGTAATGATTTAGGAAATGTGCTTACAGCTGACGTAGCATTTGTAACACTTGATTTTAATGTACTGTGTGGATCAGGATCATGTTGGGGTGAAGTTATCATAGAGGCTAATAATATCCCAGATTTTAATGCTCCTTGTGAGATGAATGCTGATGGTACTA
>CAYNMW010000103.1:0-16336 GCA_964398295.1 uncultured Saprospiraceae bacterium
GTGCTACAGGCGCAACAGGAGCTACAGGTTCTGTAGGTGCAACAGGAGCTACAGGAGCAGTTGGTGCAACAGGAGCTACAGGAGCAGTTGGTGCAACAGGAGCTACAGGAGCAGTTGGTGCAACAGGAGCTACAGGCTCACAAGGACCTCAAGGTTCTCCAGGAGCTACAGGTGCAACGGGAGCTACAGGTGCGACTGGTCCTACAGGAGCAGCTGGAATTAGCTGTTGGGATACAAACGGAAATGGTGTAGGTGATGGAGGTGAAGATTCAAATGGAGATGGCTTATTTAATGCAGCTGATTGTCAAGGTGCAACAGGAGCTACAGGAGCTACGGGTTCTGTTGGTGCAACTGGAGCTACTGGAGCAGTTGGTGCAACTGGTGCTACAGGTCCAGCAGGCGAGCCTGGTGCTACAGGTCCAGCAGGTCCTCAAGGTCCTCAAGGAGTAACTGGTCTTACTGGTGCTACTGGTGCAACTGGTTCAGCGGGTCCTCAAGGACCACGTGGAGAAACTGGTCCTACTGGTCCTTCTGGTGTTAATGGCCTTAGCTGTTGGGATACAAACGGAAACGGTTTAGGTGATGGAAACGAAGACACAAATGGTGATGGTCAATTTAGTGCAGCTGATTGTCTAGGTCAAGTAGGACCTCAAGGTGCTGAAGGCCCAGCTGGTGTTCAAGGACCTCAAGGTGCTCAAGGAAGACCAGGTGCAACTGGTGCTACAGGTGCTACAGGTGCTAATGGTCCACAAGGTCCACAAGGTCCACAAGGTCCTGAAGGTCCTAGAGGTCCAGCAGGTCCAGCAGGTGGAATGGCAATGTGCAAAACTTCATTCCCAGTTCCAGCGTGGACAGATGTTGTTAAAAATCAGCAAGGCACATTTGAGTCAGAATGTTTCGGTACTGTTACATGGTCTATAATAGATAAAGATTGTTGGGGAGAGAGAGAAGGTGTTACATCTAATCCAGGCTTAAAAATCAGATATGAATTTGCTTCTATGGATAGAGTACCAACGTGTGCTTTAATTCAAGAAGTTAGTAATGATGTCGAAGGTGATTGCGTGACATTTGCAATATCAAGAAGAGGTGAATTGACTTCTACGTCAATTAGCGTGAATATTGTGAGAGTTGATTCAGGTAATAACTGGGCAACTAATCACGACTTTGACTTATCATTGTTCTTTAACTAATAAAGATTAAGAGAGCGGTTGTTTTCAGCCGCTCTCTTAAATCAATTTAAACACAAAATATGAAGATTCTTTTTCAGCTAATATTTGTTTTGCTACTCATTCCAGGTCTGAGTATTGGACAGAAGAAAATGAAATCATTTTCGAACGTTTATGTTCCTTCAAATGGTTTTATATCAATTTTTGGTGACTATGAGTTCTCAGATAATTCTGATAATGGACAAATGATAACTGATCGATCATCCAAAAATGGTGTAGTTAACTTTGTAGATGATAGTAGATGGCAAGGTGATGCAAGTAACCAATTCATAAATGGTTATGTATGCGTTCACCATAATGCTCCTTTTACTTTCCCTATAGGTCATGAAGGTGTTTATGCGCCAGTTGCTACATCGGGAGCAAATGAAACAGTTGCTGCATTTTTTAAGGAAAATCCAATGAAGATTGAAGAATCTCTTTCATCAGATATTTCTTCGGTATCTACATTTGGTTATTGGGATATTTCTGGTCCTGAGCAATCAAGAATTACAGTAACGTATTCTTCAGAGTTCGGTTTAGAAGATGTCAATACATTAACAATTGTTGGACTTGTTGGTAATCAATGGGAGGTTGTCTCCTCAAGCGTTGATGAGTATAAGTTGAACATAATGTCATCTAATGGCCTATTCAACGGTAAATCAGATTCTAAGTCTGGTTCAATTACAACGAATGAAGTAATTGATCCTGCTTTATATGATGCATTTGCAGTAGGTACTATAGGTAACATTGCGTTAATTTCAAATGTTGATTTTACAGTTTTTCCAAATCCTACGATTATTGGAAATGACATCAACATTGAGTATGAATTACCAAAAAATGGTTCTTTACGAGTATTCAATTCAGCTAACGAAATGATTTTTAGCCAAACCATGAATGGTGGTGTCGGTGAAATGAAATTAGATCGCATGAATTTAATCGAAGGAACGTATTTTGTATCATTCACAGACGATGAAGGATTGATCAAGTCCAAAAAATTGATCGTTGTAAGTAAATAACAAATTAGAGTATATTGAAAAGGGTTTAGCAGTTTTCTGTTAGACCCTTTTTTTATTTGTGCCAATTTTACTTCCCGTTAGGTTTGGATTCTCTACTTTGCTAACGTTAATCTATTAGCTATTTAGAAATCAATTTAGATAGTGTTTTGACGGTGTTTACAGGATGTTTTAATACAAATTGATTGATTATCCATGCTGGTACAATTCCTCCAGGATCTGTAAAAAATTGATGCGAAATATGAATTGTTTCTTCATCAAGCTTGGTTAACTTCCAATGTCCATAAGAATTAGTTATTTTAATTTCACTACTCTCAGGTACAAGATCGTCTTCCTCTGTAACGGTCAGAATAATTTCATCCGAACTCATAGATGTGATTTGATTCTTGTAAGCACCAATCCTGTTCTTTGCAGGGAAAGGAGCTTTAACGATTAATAACAGAATGAATTCTTGTGAAGCTTTATTCTCCGATAACAATTCGTACGATTTAACATATGGATATAAATCATAGTAGTAATCAAGATTTGTCAATACACGGAGCGCATCTTCTATTTTACCTTTTGTGGTAGTCTCAATTTTATATTCCAAATATTTTGAATGTTCTACACTTCTTGTATATGCATGTATGCCATCTTTCGATTGCTCCAGATTCCATGGATTTGATAGATAAAGAATTATAAATAAGAGCTTTGAGAACAACATGTGCTTTATTGATTAAGTATCAAATATAGAATTTCGCTAGTGATCATGGCAGTTGCTCCCCAAAGGATTTCACCATACAAGTCAAAATAAGGAACGTCCTTCAATATATGACCACGGATGTGTAAATCTTGATATTGTACTGCATTTTCTTTCAATAGGCTTTTTATCGGAAATTCAATTACTTCAGCTACTTCCGCTTGTTCTAGTACGTATGATGGCAACTTGTTAAAAGTAGCAAGATATGGTTGGACGATAAAATCACTCACACTTACATATAGCTGCGATAATGGGCCGATAATCTGTAAATCCTGTGTAAGTATTCCAACTTCCTCATGTGTCTCTCTCAGAGCGCAATTGAGAAGGGTTTTATCTTCAACTTCATACTGACCTCCTGGAAAACTAATTTGACCTGAATGTTTATCATTATGCTTCGTAGTTCTTTTAATGAATAGTAATTTAGGATTGTTGGGCTCGCTAGTTAATATCACTGCCAATACTCCAGCCTGCTTAGATTTTTCTGTTGGAGTGAAATTGGATTTACTGAAACTACTTGAACAAAGTGTACGATGAGCTTCCCATCCAGGCAAATCACTAATGCTATTCAATAATTGAGGTATGATATTGTCCAGCATATAGATTTAGTAGGACGATTCAATTTTCAAATAATCGGATTTTATTACTTATTGGATTTCTTCAAGTAATTTTCTAGTGCCATTGTCATGGATGGAGATTCCGGAGATGGAGCCGAAATGTTAATAAATAAACCTCGATCGACTACTGCTTTACTGGTAGATTTGCCGAAAATGGCTAGTCTTGTCAGGTTTTGCGTAAACTCTGGAAAGTTGTCATATAGAGATTGGATTCCTAACGGGCTAAAAAATACCAAAATATCATATGTTACGTCTGATAGATCGGATAAGTCGCTAGAGACTGTTCGATACATCATTACACTCTTAAAGTCAAACTCATTCTCTTCTAGATAAGAAACGACGTCTTTAGAACCTAAATTAGAACAGGGCAACAAGAATTTTTCTGATTCTTTGTGTTTATTCATTGCAGTGGTTAAATCTTCAATCTTTCGTTTACCTACGAATACTTTACGTTTTCTATAGACGATAAATTTTTGGAGATAATCTGCGATTGCTTTGGACAGGCAGAAGTACTTTGTAGCCTGAGACATTGATACTCTCATTTCCTCACAAAGCCTGAAAAAGTTCTCTATAGCGTTTTTACTTGTGAAAATAATCGCACTATAATCATCAGGTCTTAACCTGTTCTTTCTAAACTCTTTTTCAGTAATTCCTTCTACATGTATGAATGGTCTCCAGTCAATTTGAAGATCCCATTTTTTTGCAAGGTCAAAATATGCCGACCTTGCAGGTTTAGGCTGTGAGATAAGTATCGTTTTTACTTTCTTGTATTCTTCCTTTACTTCTTTAGTTCTACTAGACATACCTACGTATTAAAACGACTTTAGCAAATATATGCCTAAGAATACCCTTGTACTAACTTAATAATTATCAATGCAGGAGCGATTTCGAAGCTGCAAATATAAATAAAAAAATGAAATAGATTCGTATGCTTATCCGTCATCGATAAGAAGCTACCAGAAAGTTGCCTCCAAATGTAAAAAATTGCAATTATTGCGATTGTTAAATAGAACGCAGGCATTTTGAAACTATCTGCATAGTTGAATAGTAAATTTGCTGGTATAAGGAGAATCCCGGTTATCCCATTAGCAACCATTATAACAAAACTATGGTCGGAGATTACCTGTTTAGTCATTACGATTGACTTTATCAAGTATAAAGCAATATGTCTAATCACATAGGTTAGTATCACGCAACCGAGAATGAATACGTACACTTTTAGACCTTGATAATCATAAAAATAGTTTGCACACAGGTATATAAAGGCTGAAATACCTATAAAAAAGGACGTATATAACAGAATATAAAATACGATTCTTGATGAATTAAGATCTCGATTCACCAATTTTAGGTAGTTCCTATTACTGATTAGTTTTGGTAAATTACTGAATGCTTTGCGATCTCGAGTTATCGCAATTGTGGTAATCAATAAACTAAATAGACTAAGCCAGAAGATAAATGAGTTTTTTTGTTGTGAATCAGAGGTCTTTAGCTCATTTTGTGGGTTTATATAGACAGGCTTCTTTTTAAGGGTTGTCCTGGTGGTATCAACATCAAATGGATTTTGCTGGTCTTCCTGAGTAGGCGGTGGTAGTTTTGAATCAAAGAATGTACTCGTGGCACCTCGATTATCCTTTTCTATATCAAATGGATTAGAGGCTGTCTGGGCGAATAGACATAGTTGTAAACCACAAAGAAGCAGAATGAAAAGGTTTTTCATTTGACCTCAAAAATACTTTTATTGTTTTGAAGTTTTGCTGTTAATAATGTGTTAACCATTTTTTTGACATATCAATCACTGATAACTTTACACTTAATATTCTGATATGTATAATCAATCCATCAGAAATGTCTTAATCCTCGGAGTACTTGCATTAGCGGGTATCATCTTCATTCAGACATACTGGGTATTTATGACTTGGAATGAAAAGGACTCTCAATTCAATGAAACTGTACACAGTGCACTGAAACGAGTAGCTTCAAGAATAGCGGATTTTAATGAAAGTGAACTACCAAGGCAAGGATTGATTCAGAGGAAATCTTCAAACTATTATGCTGTCAATGTCAATGATGCCATCAATCAAGGGGTTCTGGAAAATTACCTGATTCAGGAATTGGGCAATAACCTAGATACAGATTTTGAATATGCAGTCTATGATTGTGAAAATCAGGATTTGATCTATGGCAATTACTGTAGGGTCAATGAAGATGACACGAGAGGGTTTACACAATCAACAGCACTTCCTGAAATAGAAGATCTTACATATTACTTTGTGGTTAAATTTCCAGAAAAAAGTAGCTATTTGTTATGGGATATGTGGACTTCAATCATGTTAAGTCTGATTGCTTTATTAGCAATCATCTTTTTTGTGTATTCTATTTGGATCATATTAAAGCAAAGACGGCTCTCAGAAATGCAGCGTGATTTTATCAACAACATGACGCACGAATTCAAAACACCAATTGCGTCAATTAAAATCGCATCAGATGTGTTGTCTTCACAACAAGCGATTGCAAATGACAATAGGCTTAGTCAGTACATCAACATTATAAAAGATCAAAATACAAGATTGAATAAGCAGGTGGAAAGAGTGCTAAGTATTGCAAAATTAGAAAAAGAAAATTATCAACTTAAGAAAGAACATTTCAATCTATCAGTTATCATAGATGATATTGCAAGCAATGAAAACATTCGACTTGTTCAGGGTAGTGGAGGGGAGATCAAAACTGAGATTCAAAATGATCGAATTCCTATTTATGCCGATAAGGTACACTTAACGAATTGCATTTACAGCTTGTTAGATAATGCCATCAAGTACTGTAAGAAAGTGCCGGAGATTATGATACGTGTCAGCCAAACCGGCAATAATATCATCTTGCAGATTGTAGATAACGGAATTGGCATCAAAGAAGATCACATTCCAAAATTATTCAATAAATTTTACCGAGTCCCGACGGGAAATGTACACGATGTCAAAGGGTTTGGATTAGGTTTATTTTATGTTAAAAATATTTGCCGAGCGCACAATTGGTCAATACAGGTAGACTCAATAATTGACAATGGAACAAGCATAACTGTTAATATCCCACGGAATGAGTGATACGATTAAAGCCAAAATACTATATGCTGAGGATGATGAAGCATTGTCCTTTTTGACTATTGATAGTTTAGGCTTGCACGGTTATAAGCTTGATCATTATTCAACTGGAAGTGATGCATACAAAGCTTTTGGAAAGCACAAATATGACTTGTGTATTTTCGATATCATGCTACCAGAACTGGATGGTCTGGAATTGGCAAGAAAGATTAGAACAACCAATCAACAAATACCGATCATTTTTCTGACTGCTAAAGGTTTAAAAGAAGATCGAATAGAAGGATTGAAAACAGGTGCTGACGATTACATGACAAAGCCATATAGCATTGAAGAACTCATACTTAAAATAGATATATTTTTAAAAAGAAAGTTTATCTCAGAAGAATATGAGAAAAACAAATTCATTGGAAACTATACCTATGATCACAGTAATCTAAAATTAACCATCGGAGGAACAACCAAAGATCTGACACAAAAAGAAGGAGAATTGTTGCATCTCTTAAGTAACAATAAAAACACAATTCTAAAAAGAAGTGAAATTCTACAGCGACTGTGGGGAAATGATGATTACTTTCTTGGTAGAAGTATGGATGTATTTATCAGTAGATTGAGAAAGTACTTAAAAGACGACGAAAGACTGAAGATCGAAAATGTGCACGGTGTCGGTTTTCGATTTATTTGTCCGACTTGACTGTCAGATAACTCAGTTTCGATAGATCCCAATCAATCACAAGCCCTTTAGCTAGACGCCTTGCTGTTTCTGCGCCATACAAGAGTTCAGCCAAATACAGCGAAGCCTCAAATGATTTTGCACCTCCTGCCGAAGTAATGAACTTGCCATCATGAACAAATAAGACATCGGATACGACATCCAAATGGGGGAACATTTCTTTATAGCGATTAATGTCACTAGGGAAAGTTGTTGATTTCACATCGTCCAATAAACCCGCTTTGGCTAAGACAAATGCACCATCACAATGTGATGTCACAAATAGAGATTTGTTAGCTACTTCTTTGACGAAATTGATCATTTCCTCATCTTCAAGATCTGTGTCAAGGTGGTGTTCTGCGCTGGGTACCACAAGTATGTCAATTTTAGGATAATTGCCTTGTTCATATGCGTAGTCAGGATACATTTGGATACCTTCGAAACTTGTTACTGGTTCAAGTTTTTTGGCAATTAGGAACGTATTCATCGCTTTTATGCTATCTCTAAATCGGGTATGCTGAAAAATATCAAATGGAGCCGTTAATTCTGTATTGAAGACGCCGTCCATTATAAGGAAGCCAACATTATAATAAGCTGGGTTTATATTTCTGTTGGGGCCTGCTTCAACTTCAATGTCAGGTGTATTGGTACATTGATAAACTGATGTTAAGATTATAGCAAATAGCAACGATCGGTACATTTTAAGTGTTAATTTGTATGTAAAATAAACAGCACAAATGACAATCACTCATCGTTTCTCTGGTATTCTATTCTTGTTATTCGTTTGCATTTCAATTTCTACAGCTCAACGATCGCATGATTCAATCACGGTTGATAAGATTTGGACACAATATGCCTATGCTGCAAAGCGTGTACCTGGCTTCAATTTTCTCAATAATGGAAGCTTTTATACCAGGCTAGAGAATAATAATATTGTTAAATATGATCTGCTTACGGGCGATGCGGAAGGCGTTATTTTGAGTGGGACGAGTTTAGGAGAAAACATCACTATTGATGCTTATCATTTTAGTGAAGACGAATCCAAAATATTAATTGAATCAGATAAGGAATCGATCTATCGAAGATCCTCCAAATCATATGTACACGTATTCGACCTAAAGTCTGAAACCCTCACCTCAGTTTTTGATGACGATAAATTGTTGTCAGCCACTTTGTCTCCTGATGGTAATTTTGTTGCCTACAATTGGGATAATAATCTTTATTACTATGAGCTATCAACTGGTGAGACATTTCCAATTACAATAGATGGTAAGAAGAATGAAGTCATCAACGGAATATGCGATTGGGTTTATGAAGAAGAATTCAGTTTTACAAAAGCTTTTTTCTGGTCACCTGATAATAAGAAAATTGCGTTCATCAGATTTGATGAGACAGATGTATCCGAATTTACAATGACAAATTATAAGGGAGGTTTATATCCAGAATATGAAACCTTCAAGTATCCAAAAGTCGGAGAAAAAAATGCAGATGTTTCTGTACATGTTTTCGAATTGGAAAATGATAAATCAACAGAACTAGACCTGGGCAATTTAAATGACATGTATATTCCCAGAATCAAATGGTCTAACGATCCTTCTGCTTTAGCAATATCAATAATGAACAGACATCAAAATGAACTGGAGGTGTTACTGTATAATGTGAATAATAACCGCAAACAAACAATCATCAATGAGAAGAATGATTATTATATTGATGTAACAGATGATTTGACGTTCTTAAAAAATGAAGATGCATTTATATGGTCTTCTGAAAAAAGTGGATTTAATCACTTGTATAAATATGATCTGACTGGCAAAGAGTTGCAATCATTGACATCAGGAGATAATGATGTTACATCTTTCTATGGTGTGGATGAAGATTCAAATCGGTTGTATTATCAAGCAGCAGCTCTCTCACCAATGCAACGCGAAGTTTATGAAGTCTCTCTAGATGGAAAGACAACACGAAACCTGACTCCTCGAGATGGAACCAATTCAGCAAGTTTTAGCAGTGACTTTAAGTATTTTACCTGGTCCAATTCAGCTATCAATCGACCTGCAACCTATAGCATCGTTGACCAGGATTTAAATCAAGTAAGAAGTTTAGAGACAAATGGTCAATTGACTCGGAGTATGCAGCAAGTGTCTCCAGCAGAGTTCATGACGATTGAAACAGAGAGAGGTGTGAAGCTTAATGCATGGATGATTAAACCTGTAGATTTTGATGCAAATAAGCAATATCCTGTCCTTATGTATGTTTACGGAGGACCAGGAAGTCAAACGGTAACTGATAGCTGGAAAGGACAAAATTATTGGTGGTTTCAGTTATTGGCACAACAAGGATACTTTATCGTGAGTGTGGATAATCGAGGTACTGGTGCAAGAGGTGAGGAGTTTAAAAAAATGACCTATCTGCAACTTGGAAAGTACGAAACGGAAGATCAAATTGATGCAGCAAAATACCTTGCCAAACAACCATACATAGATGAAAATCGTATCGGTATTTTCGGATGGAGTTATGGAGGGTTTATGTCTTCGCATTGCATCTTGCAAGGCAAGGATGTTTTTGATACCGCGATCGCTGTAGCGCCTGTCACCAATTGGAAATGGTATGACACGATTTACACCGAAAGATTCATGCGTACAGAAAAGGAGAACAAAGATGGTTATTCACTCAATTCTCCTATTACTTATGCGGATCAATTAGAGGGAAGTTATTTGTTGGTGCATGGCAATAGTGATGATAATGTCCATTTTCAAAATTCAGCGGAAATGGCTGCAGCATTGATCAAAGCCAACAAACAGTTTGATACTTATTTCTATCCAAACAGGAATCATGGTATCTATGGAAACAATGCCAGAAGGCATCTTTATACGAAGATGACTGAGTTTCTTTTGGAGAATCTTTAGTCCTTTGGTTAAAGCTTTCTTAAATACAACTAAAATTTGAGTAAAAGTGGGGGAACTGCTGTTTTAATTACGTCTTATGATTGTAGATGATGACTTTTTAAAAAGGTTTACGTCTTAAGAAAGAAGCTTGCAGAAAATGTGAAAATGAAATTGAGCTTCATCCAAAACGGTAGATAGTTTTTTCATGCATATGACAAAGCTGAAAGTGAAAAGTTACTTTCAGCTTTTCTTTTTTATGAAGAATTGAAATCTACAGTTGGCCTATCTTCAGGTTGAACAACAGCTTTTAAGCCCAGCCCTACTAATCAATTCACTACTCAAGATTCTGTTTGAATTCGATGTACTTGATGGCTTGAACTGACTAAACCACATTAACACTTATATTTGCACTGTGAAACAAATTGTAAACAGGAAAGCAAAGTTTGAATATCAGTTTATTCGTACCTATGAAGCTGGGATTGTACTGAGAGGAACAGAAGTCAAATCAATAAAAGCTGGCGAAGCTAACTTGAATGATGCGTACTGTCTATTTGTTAATGGAGAGTTGATTCTCAAAAGTATGTACGTTGCAGAATATGACCATGGCAACATCAATAACCACGAAACTAGAGCTGATCGTAAGTTACTTCTGCACAGAGCTGAACTCAAGAAAATTGAAGCCAAAGCTAAAGAAAAAGGATTCGCAATTGTCCCTTATAAACTTTACCTATCCGAGCGAAATCAGATCAAAATTGAAATAGCTACTGCGCAGGGTAAAAAGTCCTACGATAAAAGCCAATCAATCAAAGAAAGAGATGCCAAAAGAGATTTGGACAGAATGAAGAAGGATTTCAAAATGTAAATTCGATATTTGCTCTGTTTATACTGTTGCTATTTGACATAGGAAAATAGATCGAGTATAATACCCAAAAGAAATAGGATTACCACTTTTAAAAGGACTAAACCAATTTCTCTTCGGTATATATTGTAATGAGTGTAGCGATATCGTTATATTTGACTCATATTCAAGGTAAAATACATTAATGATTTGTTGAATATGAGTGAAAGCAAAGAAGATGCAATAACAATGGCAGATAAGCAGAATACGAGTGGACAAATTATACCCATCTCAGGCATGTACCAGGATTACTTTCTGGATTATGCTTCCTACGTTATATTAGAAAGAGCGATCCCACATATTAATGATGGTCTTAAGCCTGTACAACGTCGGATTCTACATGCACTAAAAAATGTTGATGATGGTCGTTTTCACAAAGTTGCCAACATCATAGGCCAAACAATGCAATTCCATCCCCATGGTGATGCTGCTATTGGAGATGCACTGGTGAAATTAGGACAGAAGAATTTATTGATTGATACGCAAGGGAATTGGGGAGATGTCCGCACTGGAGATTCTGCAGCTGCACCGAGGTACATAGAGGCTCGGTTAACAAAGTTTGCACTCGATGTTGCATTCAATCATCAAACAACTGATTGGCAGGTTTCTTACGACGGAAGAAAAAAAGAACCGATTACCTTGCCAATGAAGTTTCCTTTATTGTTGGCGCAAGGAGTAGAAGGTATTGCAGTAGGACTTTCTACAAAGATTTTGCCGCATAATTTTATTGAGTTAATCAAAGCCTCTATCAAATTGCTACAAGGCAAGAAGGTTAAATTATATCCAGATTTTCAAACTGGTGGGATGATTGATGTTGGTGAGTATAAGGCTGGTAAGCGTGGAGGTAAAGTCAAGATCAGATCGAGAATAGAGCAGGTTGATAAAAATACAATTGCGATCAAAGAATTGCCCTATGGTGTTACAACTAGCTCTTTGATTGATAGTATTGTCAAGGCAAACGATAAAGGAAAAATAAAAATTAAGAAGGTCATTGATAATACTGCAAGAGACGTTGAAATTCTTATTGACCTTGCACCAGGTATCTCTCCCCAAGTTACCATTGATGCACTATATGCCTTTACGAATTGTGAGATATCTGTTTCACCTAATGCTTGCGTCATTGTTGACAATAAGCCTCGATTTCTCAACATCAATGATCTGCTAGAAATATCTACAGAGAGAACAAAAGATTTACTTCGACAAGAATTAGAAATCAAGAAACACGAATTACAAGAAAAGTGGCACCTGGCCTCCTTAGAAAAGATATTTATCGAAAATAGGATCTACCGAGATATTGAAGAGTGTGAAACCTGGGAAGCTGTATTAGAAGCGATTGATAAAGGGCTAAGAAAATATGTAGTGACGCCATCAGATAAACCAAAAAAATCTGATAAGCGTATTCGGTTAATGAGAGATATCACAGAAGAAGATCTTACCAAATTGACCGAAATTAAAATAAAGCGAATTTCAAAATATAACAAATTCAAAGCTGATGAACGGATAACACAAATAGAGGAAGACCTCAAACAGGTGTTATATGATCTCAAACATTTGACAGAATTTGCTGTCGCGTATTTTGAAGAGTTATTAAAAAAGTATGGAGCTGGTCGCGAGAGAAAAACAGAGATAACGAGTTTTGAAACGATCAAAGCTCAGAAAGTAGTTGCGATAAATTCAAAATTATACGTCAATCGCAAAGAAGGATTCGTTGGTTCTGATTTGAAGAAAGATGAATTTGTTGCAGACTGCTCAGATCTTGCAGACATCATCGCATTCAGAAAAGATGGTAAATTCCAGGTATCCAGAATAACTGGCAAGAAGTTCATGGGTAAAAATTTGCTTCATGTTGGGGTATGGAAGAAAGGTGATGTGCGCACAACCTATAATATGATTTATGTTGATGCAAAGACAGGAAGGGCGATGGCTAAGCGATTTAATGTATCTGCAATTACGCGAGACAAAGAATATGATTTGACAAAAGGTGCTAAGGGATCTAGGGTCCTTTACTTTACAGCTAATTCAAATGGTGAATCTGAAGTTGTCAATATTCAGTTGTCACCAGGTTGCCATGCAAAGAAAAAAGTATTCGATTTCAATTTTGAAGGAATAGCGATTAAGGGTCGGGGATCAGGAGGCAATATTATTACCAAGTATCCAGTCAAAAAGATAACTCAAGTCTCAGTAGGCCAATCTTCTCTAGGTGCGATTAAATTGTGGATTGATGAAGTCAGTGGACGAGTCAATAAAGAAGAACGAGGAAAATATCTTGGCGCATTTGATTCGGGCCAACAAATTTTAGGCTTGTATAAAGATGGAACCTATGAACTGAAAGAGGCAGTCGAAGACGTCAAATTTGAAGGAGAAGATTTGGTTCATGTATCAAAATTTACAGGAAAGGAAGTCGTTAACGCGCTTTATTTTGAAGGGGAGAAATCCTGGTCAATGGTTAAGCGTTTCCAAATAGAGACCAATTCACTTAATCAGCGATATAAGTTCATCACCGAAAGCAAAGGTTCTAAACTATATTATGCCACAGCAGATCCTGGTGCAAAAATTAAGTTTAGCTATAAAACCGGAGGATCAAAAAAAGAACAGCTTCTTAATTTTGATTCATTTATCGATGTGAAAGGATGGAAAGCCTTAGGTAATAAAATAGGAGAATATAAAGTCTTATCTGTTAAAGATGCGGCGACTAAAGAGGCATCAACAAATCCTCTCGAGTTGCCCTTAGTGGATGATACGAAGGAGACTGAAAAAAAGACTGCAGAAAGTAAAGCAAAAGTCACTAAAGCTAAAGCGAAAAAATCAAGTCCTCCTGCAAAGAAACCTGCTAATTCTAAATCCAAAAAAACTACTGCCGCTAAAAAGAGTAAAAAACCAGCAAAAGCCAAGAAAAAGTCAGGAGATGACGATAAAATATCCCCCGGAGATACAATCGAGCTCGACTTCTAATCAACACTAATGTGATTCTCAGGGTTTTCCAGTTCTGAGAAGATGCCGTATGCATACCTTAGCGGGAAATGTAAACGTTAAAGTAAAATTCCAGTTGATTCTTTACTTTTGTGTGTAATGACCAAAGCCATTTATATTGCTTTATGTGCCTTCTTGATTGTTGCCTGCAATCAAAAGCCATTGGATAGTTTAAGTATTGAAGAAATAGATAAACAGATAGTGCAACTTGAAAGTTTATTAGATTCGCTTCAATCCATTAGATCAGAAAAGATTGCTGTTGACACATCTGGTCAATACACTGCCGTATCACTTACCCAGTTAGAAGAGGTGTTTGATAATCCCAAAACTGCTACTATTAAAATAAAAGCAGATACATCATTGCACTTATCAAAACTGATGTTAGTACAAGACATGCCTTATCAGACTGACATAAAAAAAGCAATACAATTAAATGAAGGAGGAACAGGCTTTCTTGATATTGAGCTAGAACAAACTTCAGATTACAAATTGAGAATAGGTAAGTTGGAAGTGTCTGTCTTTTTAAAGCCAGAGGAGACAGTTGGCATTTTGATTGATTCTATTGATGCAAATGGGGTTACATTTATTGGTGACCTGCAACAGGAGAATCAATGGATGTTGAATCAAAGCAATTCTTCATCAGCCACTGTACCAGATTCTATCCTTCATGCATTGTCATCTGCAGATAATTTTTCATCAGCGCTCAACGAATATTCAACACGCCTATACACAAACCACACATCAAGTTTAGATGCTTCTTTTGATGAGGATTTTATAAACATGGTTGTTCAAAAGGAAGAATGCCAGAAAAACAGACGGAATCTAAAATATTTGCCTGAAGCTGATTCTACTTTTATCGTAGACGAAGAATTATTAAATCGATCAGATTTATTTGGCTTTTATGAGTTTAGAAAATTAATCTTCGAGTATTTAGAAATACAAGCAGATAGGAAATTAGAAAATTACAACACGGTGGTAGAAGAGGGTAGAGAAGTCGAATACTTTACTTCAAAATATGAGCTTATCGAAACAATGTTTTCGAAACAAAAAATTATAGAATTTTTGAAAACTGATGTCTTGTTTGAAGCGATTGCAAAAGTGAGACACGCAGGGTTGAATACTCTTGTAAGACGATTTCAAAACGAAGTAGCGTATCAACCGTTTCAAACGACTATTAACTCTAGATATATTAGTATCATTAAACCAAGCAAAGGAGCAATTGCACCTTCCATCAAAGGTGTTACTTTTGCTGGAGAAGATTTTGACTTAAAAGATTACAGAGGTCAGTATGTTTATATTTTCACATGGGCAACCTGGTGTGGACCTTGTAAAGTAGAATTGCCATTTTACGAAAGAATGATCGAAGACTATCAGGATGAGAATATTTTATTTGTTGGCATCTCAGTCGATAAAGATAAGAGCAAGTGGACAGAAAGCTTTTTCTATGAAAATTATCCTGGACTCCAAGTACTGGTGCCTGGAGATTGGAAGTCACCGTTTGTAAGAGACTACAATATCGCTTCTATTCCCCAATTTGTACTAATCAATCCAGATGGAGAAATAGCTGAGTTAAACGCAGAACGGCCGACTAAGAATATAAAAGCTCAATTGAGTCAGTATGGGATTTATCCTAGGGTTTTATAGAGTTTGAGGAGGTGTCAGGAAGTCAGGGGTCAGGAGTCAGGAAGTCAGGGGTCAGTTTATGAGCACAAGGATTGAAGGGCTAGATTTTTTAGGAGAAAATTAATTTAAATGATACGCAACTTTAAGAATTTGAACATCTGGATTCGGTCTAGATTGATTGTGAAGGCAATTTATACAATGACAGAATCTTTTCCTAAAACAGAAACTTATGGCTTGATTTCGCAAATTCGCAGATCTGCAGTTTCTGTACCATCAAATATTGCTGAAGGATGTGGAAGAGGAACTTTTAAAGAATTAAATCGTTTTTTAGATATTGCAGTAGGCTCTATCTGTGAACTTGAAACTCAAGTATATCTAGCGGCAGACCTTAACTACTTAGAAAAACATAAAATGGAATTATTGGTAAATGAAATTGAACAGATCAGAAAAATGATTCTTAGCTATAAAAAATCATTAGCACAAAAAGCCTAAGATATGACCCCTGCCTCCTCACCCCTGCCTCCTGACCCCTCACCCCTGACCCCTGCCTCCTCACCCCTGCCTCCTGCCTCCTCACCC
>CAYNMW010000104.1:0-16330 GCA_964398295.1 uncultured Saprospiraceae bacterium
CTTTGTCATCAAAGCCTTTACGATGATTTTCTATGAATTTTTCTAAATGATCCTTCTCCATATCTTATATTTTCCTATTTGAAAATTGATCTCTAATTTTTTGTTTAGCTCTTGAATATTGAGACTTTGAAGTTGATAGGCTAATCCCTAAAATTTCTGAAATCTCACTATGATCATATCCCTCGAATGCATACATTGAAAAAATCACACGATATCCTTCAGGCAAGTTTGCTACTGCTTTCTTAATTCCTTCTACACTATAATCCATGGTTTCCTTTGATGTCTCTTCAGGAATTACATCCATTTTTTCATCTAACCATTCCGTACTGATTCTTTTCTTTTTTATATGATTGATGCTATTGTTGATCACAATTCTTTTTATCCAGGCTCCTATGGTCGATTCATTTCTAAAGCGATCAAGCTTGGTAAAAACATCTACAAAGGAATTTTGCAATACATCTTGTGCGTCGCCTTCACTTTGTACCATTCTATAAGCAATGTTGTACATCGCCTTAGAATACTTGTCATATAACTGAAATTGAGCGCTACGATCCCCCTTTCTGCACCGACTTACTAACTCATCTTGATGATAGACCTTCTTCAATTACGTTTGGTTGTTCAGTGTAATGACAGGAAGGAAATGAAAAGGTTGCACCTGTGGCTAATTATTGTATTCTTGGGTAAAAGGCTTGTTGATGGTGTAACGAACTTTGACGATCTGCTCTATTTGCAAAACAATTACTTCTGTCCTTCTATTGAAGCTGTGTTCCTCTTCTGTACAGTCTGCTCCATCGAAACAAGTATTACGAATTTGAGTTTCTCCGTATCCTTTAGTTCTGATTCTATTGCCATCAATTCCTCTTGCTACTAGGAAATTTTTAACTGCAATGGCCCTTCTCTCAGATAATTTTTTGTTGTAAGCTTGTGTACCACGAGAATCTGTATGGGAAGCTAACTCTATAACCATACTTGGATAGCTCAAGAGCAGATTGTACAAGTTTTCCAATTCTGGAGAAGCACCCATACGAATCGCAGATTTATTGAAATCATAATAAATATCTTGAAGCAGAATCACATTTCCTGCAGTAACCGTCCTTGAGGAGGAAACCGTTTCTCTTGATGTTTGTGTACGATTGACAACACGTGAATCCCTTCGAGTTGGTGTAGTTTGTTTAGGATCTTCAAAAACAATTCTATCTTTTTCTTGACGATCTGTCTTCTTGGTTTGAGTGGTTTGTTTTTGTGTTTGTACGATCTTATTATCTTTTTCTAAAAAGAAAATTTTTACCTGCTCACTTGTAGACTGACTTAAATCAAGAACGGTTTTCTCTTGAACATAGCCGTCTTTTGAAATCAACACTTCATAGGCGTAACCTTGGGCTAAGCATGATTCAAATGCACCCGTAGTACTGGAACTACCATTGATTTTTTCTCCTGTATTTTTATTCTCAACTAAAATATCTGCTTGAGAGATTTTAGAATTTGAACCAATACTTCTGATATCGATTTTTAAAGGAATGCAATCATTCTTAGAAAATCGCACCATGAAGTTTTCTCTATCTGGATCGTTCGCTTTGATAAAAAAGTCTTGTGTTGCAAAGCCTGGCTTATCGACGATAATGAAATAATCTGATTGAGGATCTAATTCGATAAATGCCTTACCATCTAGATTGGTAGTATAGTCTGCCGCTCTATTTATTAAGTCGTCTTTAAAAGTGCTTTGCAATTTTAGATTTCCAGAACCATCAGGATCAGGAATCAAGGCTGTTTCATATATACGCTCACCTGCACTCAGTCCATTTTCATCAATTTGGTAAACATAGACATTAGCTGATTCCATACGCTCTTTGGAGCCTTCATCCATGGCAATCAATTGCATGATTTCTAGCTCATAAATATCTGTTGATAAAAAGCCTTCTGCAGCTTCAACAATATATATGTCATCTTTTCCCTCTCCTCCTCTTCTATCAGATGAGAAAAAGCCACTTGTAGCTTTATCATTAAGTATTAAACCAAGGTCATCTGACTTTGAATTAATGTTACCTGGAGCAGGCATTGGATCTGTCCATTTTCCATCTTTGTAAATAGATCCGAAAATATCTAGCCCTCCTTTACCTTTGATTCCATTACTTGAATAAAATAAGATTCCAGACTTATGCATGTTTGGAAAAACTTCATTCTTATTGGTATTGATTTCGGCACCCAGATTTTCTGGAGTACTCCAGCTCGTGCCATTCCATTTAGATTTATAAAGATCCATTCCCCCTTCGCCTCCTGGCATATCAGATGCAAAGTATAGGGTCTTACCATCTTTAGATAAAGAAGGATGACATACGGAGTAAGAATCATCGCAAAAAGGCAATTCTTTAACCCCTTCCCAATCATTCGATCCTCTGTTGGCTTCATAGATTTTTAACCGCACCCTCCCTTTATCATCCATCTGCTCCACACCTTCTGAATCTGCATTACTTCTTGTAAAGTACATTTTGGATCCATTCGAATTAAAACTTGTGGGACCCTCGTGCCATTTATCATTTATTCTAGAAGAAAAGAAAACAGGGTTCATCGGAATCCCTTCCAAATTTATTTCTGCATATTTTAATTCAAAGAAACTCTGTCCGATATTTTTGTCTAGCAATTTATCTTCTGGATCTTTTGAGACCACATAGACGATTCCATTTTGATAATATGACGGGGAAAATTCTAAGTGCTTTGTATTTACAAATTCAGCACTTTTAATTTCAGCATTGGCTTGCTCATTAAACAAGTTTTCTTGTCCTATGGCCAAATTTGCAAAGGCGCAAATCGAAAGAATAAGGATGTATTTTGCTGTGTTATTCTTCATAAGATTAATGCTTAAAAATATCTTGGGTTTACAAATTTACCCTGTTCTGTGCTTGTATTAAATAAGTATCTAGCTACTATCTCCAAACTACCATTCGAGTAGTTTCTCAATTCTGATAAGGTAAAATCATAGGCAAAACCAAGCATCATTGAATTTGTAACTTTCGCTGAAAACAAAACGTCTATCGATTCACCTACACTAGGTAACGAACCACCCATCCGGAATGTACTTCCAAAAGTAAATTTATCGAAAAATCTCAATGAGGCATTAAGGTCAATATCTAATGGTGCATTCCTCTCATACTTCACAAGAAGCTGTGGTACAAAAGCAATGTCTTTGTTTACATTTAATACGAAACCAGCCATACCAAAAAAGTGCTGCGTCTCTCTATCGATGAATAAATCATTATCATCAAAATCAATATCAGCTGCAATCATCCTCGGTGCAGAAAGGCCAAAATAAAATTGATCCGTGTGATAATATAGTCCAGCTCCTACATTGAAAAAACTCTTTGTATCTACTCCTCCTTGAACTCCGTTATCAATGTTAATATTTTGAATGGTAATGACACTCGAATTGGTATAATCTACTTTCAGATTCCTTGCTGAACCTTGGACACCCAATTGTAAAGTACCTTTGCCCAAACTTATTTTATATGCATAAATTCCGTCTAGGGTAAGACTTTCTGAAATACCTATTTCATGTCTTACGATATTAAAACCTAAACCAACTTTCTGTGATTTTAAAGGTGCTTGAAATGAAAAGGCTTGCGTCTTTGGAGCTCCCAATAAACCAATCCATTGATTTCTATAAATACCTGTAAGGGCAACTCCTTTTTGATAACCCGCATAGGCTGGATTAATCGCCAACTTGTTGTACATAAATTGCGTGTACAATTGTTGTTGCTGTCCTATGAGTGCAGGACTGAGAAAGAGGGAAAAAATAAAATAAGCAAGTATTTTTTTCATGTTTATCTTTCTAAAATTAAATAACCGGCTTTCATTTGTCCATCACCAAATTCGACTACATAATAATATGTAGATGCTGGAAGATCTGCGCCATTATATGTTCCTTGCCAATCGTTTTGATAATTTTCAGATCGATAGACCTCGTCTCCCCATTGGTTGAAAATGCTCACGATATTATTTGGGAATATATCTGCTTCAAAACAAGGAACTAAGAAGTTGTCATTTACACCATCATTATTAGGAGTAAACAAACTTGGAACAACACAATTATTCAAGTCACCTATCTGTAAACTTACTGTTCCAATAGAGCAGATATCTGGACAAGCTTCACTACATATTCTATAGACAAACTCATCCGCCCCTATGAAAACAGGATCTGGTACGTATTCTATATTCTTGTCAGGTCTTAAGAGTAAACTCCCTTGCATAGGGTCTTGTAAAATCTCTATGGTAAATCCTGGAACAAGCACATCATTATTGATCACATTCAAAATATCTGTTTGACCAAAGTCTAAATCAAAACTATCATTTTGCGCTTGTGGAATATCTTCTATTGTATAAGTCACATTATCTGAGGAGTAGTTCATACAAGCTCCATTGCTTAATGACCATTGAAATTCAAACACAGCATCATTAGAAATAGATACTGTTGTATTTGGACTATTCGGATCAGCAATCAAAACATCAGGATTGGCTCCAAGGTAAGTCCATTGACCTGTTCCTGTAGTTGGTGTATTTCCACTTAAAACAATGTCATCTCCAAAACAAGAGACTTGATCAAATCCCGCTAAAGCAACATCTGCAGGAATGCTAAATGCCATAAAACTTAGTGGATCAGAAATTTCAGATTTACATCCATTAAAGTCTGCCTCTACTTCAATGATGTTTTCGCCATCAAAAAAGCTGGTAAAATCAACAATATCGATGCATAATTCTTGTGTTGGACCACCTAGTATCTCTCCTGTCATGGCATTTGAAAAAGTATAATTTGCTTCGGCAGTTGCGGTACTTCCATCAATGCAAACCGTAAAACTGGTCAGATCGTCTAAACAGAGATCCAAGTTGTTATCTGCTAAAATTGGTTTTGTTGGTTGGGGAATTACATCTACAAAGAAGGGTTCCGAGAATGCGTCACATCCACTTACATTTGCAGCAACACTATAATTACCCGTTTGTAAATCAGCCCCACTAATTGTAATCTCATTTGTAAATCCTAAAGTCCCTGTTGGCCCAGTCCAAAGGAATATGGCAGCAGGGTTATCTATTGTAGATAAAGTCAAAGAATCGTCTGAACAAATTTGGCTTAAGCCTGTAATCACTGGAACATCAGGTGATTCAAAAACTACTAAGTTAAGCAGCTCAGAACTTTCAGATTCGCATCCATTGACTAATACAGATACTGAGTAAAACCCTCCTTCAAGGACTGTGATATCTTCTAGTAAAAACTCATTGTCATTATTGACGGTAATATCTCCTATAGGTGTAGACCATATAAAATCAGTCACTGCATTATCATATCCGTCCACTGTCAACATCACATCATCTCCAGAACAAATAATCAAAGGTGCATCTATGATCGGTTGCTCAGGCTGTGCATTGATTATAATATCGGTGCTGAAAGATTCTGATGGGCATTCTGTCAAAGAGACAATTAAGTTGTAGGTCCCATTTATATCATCAGTTGGATTTAGAATCACAGGACTTATTTGATTTGAATTAAAGTTGTTTGGACCATTCCAAGAATAGGTATAATTACCTGTATCTGGAGGATCCAAGGTTGCTGTCAATGTAATCATGTCAGCTGGTGTGAAACAATCATTTGCATCACTTTGAATATCTACAATAGTTGGCGGTATAATTACTGCCACTTGAGTTGATTTGATCGTGGTACATCCTGCACCTGTAGTCACTGTTACAGTATAAGTTCCAGCTTGTGCAGATGCAATTGGATTTTGCTCATCTGAACTGAAATTTCCTGGGCCATCCCAATCGTAAGTTGCACCTCCAACTTCTGGTATGCTAAGTACAACATCTGCTCCTAGACACACAGGCCCGGAATTCGTCGCTTCTATATCTAAACTCGTTTGAACAGTCACAGGGAATGAAACTGAAGCAGCTGATTGACAACCATCATCAGATGCGATTACCGTCCATAGTCCATCTGCAAATAAAGTCACATCTGTAACAATTAGACTGTCATTGCCTGTAATAGTTGTTGCTGTCCCTAAAGGATCCGTCCATATAAAAGCATCAGCGTCCACTCCATTTGCTACTAATATTAATACTCCTGTTTCACAGGTTATGGCACTTCCACTTATTACAGGTGCAGCTGGTGCTTGTTTCACATCTACCACTAATTCTGCAGGCTCTGAAGCGCATCCATTTTCAAAAACAGTAAGTGTATATATTCCTTCATCATCCTCTGATACATTGGTAATGACATCAGGGATTTGTTGTGTCGAACTATAGTTGTTAGGACCTTCCCACAGATAAGTGATTCCAGGTCCAGATACATCTGTACTTAATTGAATGATTCCATTTTCACAAACAGATAATGCACTTATAGGCAAGGTAGCCTCTGGTCTTTGTATGACGGATATCTGAATGGTCTCAGAAGGATTGGTGGTACATTCTGTGGTTTCAACAATCACATAGAATGAAAACACTCCATTCTGAAAAAGGGTATCTGAATAACTTGAAGTTTGTGTTGTCGCCAGACTGTCTCCTCCAGGAAATGCTCCTTGATACCATGTATAAGAAATTCCATCAGCAATGGAAGTTTCAGTTAAGGTGAAAACCTCTCCCATACAAATCAAAGGATCTGCACTTTCTAATACAGGCAAAATCCCACCATCAATAATAACATCTATTGGTTCATTAATAATACAGTTGGCTCCATTGCTTACCATTAAAGTATATGTTCCGCTATTGTCACTCGTGACATTCGGAATGATTGGATTTGACACATTTGACAAAAAGTTGTTGGGGCCATTCCATTCTATCGTGAGAGTACCTGTGGTGTCATTTATATTAGAAAATAAAAACAAGGTATCAGGGGTACAAAGGTCAATTTCAAAGTTTGGTTGAAGTGCTTCAATCTCTACCGCAACAATAGCCTCACAAGTTGTTTCATTATTGGCAAAATCGGAAGCTGTTAAAACTACTGTTATATCTTCTCCAGCCTGATCACAAGTAAATACATTGGGTTCTGCTGAGAGTACAAAATTATCACAAGGATCAACTGTTCCTCCATCAATTTCTGAAGGATCTAAGGTGTACATAAAGCCATTGGCTGCAGTAAGCGTTATGGTCGTATTCATACAAACAGCTTCTGGTGCCTGATCGTCAGTAATAGTGACTTCTATAATACAGGTGTCTGCATTCGTTCCTAAATCTTCTACGACATAGTTTACAAATGTGAGTCCGCCATTAAAATCAAATAAGTTTGGATTGTTTTCATCGAGGGTGGTATTATCTAATACTGTAGCACCCGTAAAAAATACATAAGGAGGATTGTCCGTACTTAAACCACAATCCTCTACAATATCCTCTGGATATGGGATTTCCAATTCAATCGAACATACACCTTGATTGATGCTTCCTGTAATATTTGATCCACAAGTAAACGTGGGTGCGACATTATCGGCAACCGTTAATATATAACTACATGTACCTTCATTGGAAGCACAATCTAAAACCGTAAATTCTATAACATGAGCGCCTAAACTTAATAGTGTATCAACTTGGTTATTATTCGGGACATCTAAACTAGCTCCTCCATCAATGGAGTAACTATACTCGATAACTCCCCCACCCTGATAACATGAATCTATGATTACCGGGAAAGATAAACTTACTACTGCTTCACATTCTGCACCTGCCGTATTGAAGGTTACATCATCTGGACAATTCAAGATTGGATCTTGATCATCGTTAACAATAAAACTACTCTGGTGGACAACTACATTTCCACAATCATCATAGAATACAAAATCTCCTTCAACCACGATCACCTCAGTCGTAGGTGCAGGGCAAGAAGGACTTGGAGGTAATACTGGAAAATCTCCCGGGAAAGTAGTCTCATCATCTGGATCATAAGAGCCAGGTCGAGCCACAAATGAATTAACCGAACTACAATTATCTATGACATTTAAATTATTTATGGAATTTGCCCACAGTAAAAATCTTTGATTTAGTTCTAAAAAAGAAATGCAATTAACAATTTCATCAAGTAATGGTTCCTGAAGGATCGGAGGTGAATTGTCAATTAAATTGATTGTTTGTACTAAGGAGGTTGTATTGCCACAAGCATCTTCAGCTGTCCAGGTTCTTGTGACTGTAACATCACATGAACTACCTGTTTGACTATCCGTGAAACTAATAACAGGGTTTGGATCACAGTCATCTACTAAGTCTGTCACATCACCTGTCAAAGACAAGCTATCAAGTTCAAGACATTCTACAGTAACATCTGAAGGCACCGTAAATGTAGGTCCATCAGAATCGGATATTTCTATATTTTGAAATGCAGAAATACTATTTCCACATTCATCTGTTGCGATCCACTCACGCATGATCATAGCATTGAACATGGCGCATGCAGTGGTATCGTTTGAGTTAGCAATTGAATCAATAAACGTTACGGTCACTTGACTGCAATCATCCGTCACAGCAATATCTTCAGGATCAGGTAAATCTCCACATGAAACTGTAATGTCAACAAATGGATTGGTAAAAATAGGATCACCTTGATCATTGATGCTAAAGTTAACTCCTTGCGTTGCTGTATTTGAACAAGCATCAGAAGCTATTAAATTTATTTGAAGAGAAGCACTACAATCGAAGCTTGCTAAATTTGGATAAGGACCTTGTCCTGGCACACCTTCTTCAATGGCTCCTTGTTCATTCGTCCAAGTAAAACTGTAAGTAATTGTAGCACAATTATCTTCGGCATTTCCTCCAGCGATATTATCCAACCAATCGACGAGTGCATCAGTTGCACTAGAACCACATTGAAAATCTAAATCACTAGGAAGCGTTGTCCAAACTGGATCTTCATCATCACTCGCAGAAAAAGTAGCACTCATAGGAGTGGCTTGATTTCCACAGGCATCTACTGCTATAAATTCAACTGTTACAGAACCTGCACTTGTGCAATCTGGTCCACTAGAATTCATAAACTCATCTAAAACTGTTGGCCAATCTGGCGTTGTTATAAAACTTACATTAGCACAATCATCGGTAACTACTGCGTTACCACCTGAATCATACCAATCCATAAGATCTTCTATTAAAGTACTTGCGACCGTACAGTCCATATCAACATCTTGAGAGGGCGTTGTGACAGTTGGTCCTGTTTCATCTTGAACACCAAATGCGGCTTCTGTCTCTACACTATTCCCACAACCGTCTTGAACTACAAAAGTGACTTCTACAAATCCCAATACATTATCATAAGTAGTTCCACCAATACTCACTCCATTCTGACATCCAGTACTTGCTGAGTTAGCAAATGCATTTTGTACTCCCGCTGAATCTAAGGTGTTTCCATCAATAATATATGCTACAATAAAATCACTAGAGGCTACACAATCATCGGTAATTGAGGCACCTCCAATGGTCAATAACCAACTTGCTAAAAGCGACTCTGGAGCTGTTCCACTACAAGGTGTAATTAAGTCTATGGCTTCAGAATTTATGACAGGAGCTTCATTATCTGTTATTGTAAAAGTAGCAGAGGTATTACTGGTATTTCCACAATCGTCGACAGCTACAAAGGTAACAAGGCCGCCAGAGGCACAAACATTTGCTAAAGTAGGATTCGCAGGAATGGTTTCCCAGTTGATAAATCCACATTGATCGGTCGCTTGAGCTCCTCCATTTGATTGTATCCAATTATCAAATTCTTGTTGAGCATTTCCAGAAGAACAGACAGTCGATCCATCTTGAGCTTCTGCAGTTATTACTGGGTCTTCAAAATCTTCTATGGTAAAAATGGCTTGAGCAGAATCAATGTTTCCACAATTATCAATCATGATAAAATTAACTACGACATCTCCACATAAAAATCCCACTTGAATGGGTGTCGGAGCATCATCACCTGTAGATGCTAATCCGCATCCATCATCTTCGGCCATGAATAAAGCTCTTTGTTCCTCCAACCATGTCGAATAGGGATTGACTGCTTGACCGCAAGGAGCCGATCCCGGTTCAAATGTATTTAAGATATATGGAGGTTCTGTATCTGCTAGTACCGTAATGGTTTGCGTTACTTCTAGAACATTGTCAAAAAAATCTGTGTAGGTCCATGTCCTTACTACTTGTCCGCTAAAACATTCTACAATTGGTGGACCTTCATCAAAAGAAAATGCGATGGGCATATCTGATGATTCGCAATTATCCGTCACAACTACATTGGGAACATTAACAGGTTCAGTACCACAACTGATAGTAACATCTGTGGGCATTCCTGAAACTACAGATGGTGGTGTATCATCAACTACATCAATGCTAAAAGTGAAAGTATCAGAATTCCCCATATTATCTAAGGCAACATAGCTGATGGTTACCGTTGTGCCTGCTGGAATTTGATCTCCGATTTGAAATCCTCCAGAAATGGTATTTACCTCAAATGATGTGACAAATCCGCCAGGATTAAGGGCGGTGGCTGTTGGCGTATTGGGTTGGCCCCAATCTAGTATAGCCGTACAATTAGAGCCTACAGAAAGAACTGTAGGTCCTGTATATTCAAAGCTGAAATCTTGAGCTTGGAGTTGTAAATTAACCCCAACAACTAAAAAGATTATGGCTAAAAGACTTTTTGGTTTCAGGTATTCCCTGGGCATAATTTTCCTTTGATACTAACCACTTAACTAAACAATAATTAAGCCGAAACTTACCAGTGCATTAAAAAATCTATAAAAGGGAATTATGTAAATATAAATATTGTAATTGAAAAGCGCTTTTTTTGAATTATTCTTCTTCCATTTTATCCAATTGTTCATCGGATATTTTCTTGTCTTCTACATTTTCATTTAAGAATCCATTCAGCTTATTTACGTTAAAATTGGATTCCATCTGTCCAAATTCGTTCACGGTAATGTCAAAACCTTTGAGTTCTTCATGAACCATAGGTTTTCCTTTCTTATTCAGTTTCTTTGGCATCTTATATACTATTAGACTATGTTGCTTGCTTTTTCGTCCCTCAAGATACTTAATCTTCTTTTGCTTTCTTCAAGACCCAGTAAAGAAATAATTCCAAAAACATCAGGTCCTTTCATTGTCCCAGAAAGACCAATTCGTAGCAGTGGTAATACCGCTCCAAATCCTAATTCATTGTCATTAATAAACGATTTAATAGAGGACTCAACACTTTCCTTATCAAATGGATTTGTCTCATCTAACAGGGCAATGATGTCTGTTATAATTTTTGCTGAGGGCTCTTTCCACTTTTTTCGAAGGGTTTTTTCATCATATTCTTTTATATCTCCAAATAGGTAGCTGGCTTCAGTCACCATTTCTTTAATTGTATGAGCTCTTTCTTTCATCAGTTCAGCCAATTTTGTCATATAATCATGATCCTTTTGGTATCCTGCAGCTTCAGCAAATGGAAGCATTAATTTGGCTAATGTTTCATTGTCCTTTTCTTTCAAATATTGTTGGCCAAACCATTTTGCTTTATCGAAATCAAATCTAGCTCCAGACTTATTAATCTTTGGAATACTAAAAGCATCAACCAATTCATCCATGGTAAAAATCTCCTGCTCAGTGCCAGGGTTCCAACCCAAGAAAGCGAGAAAATTTAATAGCCCGTCTGGTAAAAATCCTTCTTCTTTAAATCCTGTAAATGCATCTTCTGGATTTTCGGCATCCCAGCTTAAAGGGAATACAGGCATTCCGAATTTAGCTCCATCTCTTTTGCTCAGTTTTCCTTTGCCTGTTGGTTTTAAGATCAAAGGTAAGTGCGCAAATTTTGGCATTGCATCTGTCCATCCAAAACATTGATACATCAAAACATGATGTGCTGTGCTTGAAAGCCACTCTTCTCCTCTAATGACATGTGTGATTTTCATATGATAATCGTCTACGACATTTGCCAAGTGATATGTGGGCAATCCATCAGCCTTCATTAAAACTTTATCATCAAGTTCATTCGTACTAAAACTTACCTGCTCTCTAATTTCATCATTGAATGTGATGGTTTGATCTGCTTGGACTAAAAGTCGCACAGTATACTTATCTCCATTTGATAATTTAGCTGCAACATCCGCTTCGTCCATTGTCAAACTGTTTTTCATTTCAGTTCTCGTCTTATGATCGTACTTAGCGGTAATGCCTTTTGCTTGATACCTGTTTCGCATCTCATCCAATTCTTCAGAAGTATCAAAAGCATAATAGGCATGTCCATCATCTAAGAGTTGTTGGACAAACTTGGTATATAAATCTTTTCTTTCTGATTGTTTGTATGGACCAAAGTCTCCACCGTAGCCAGGACCTTCCATAGGCTGAAGCCCCAACCACTCTAGTGATTCCTTGATATACCCTTCTGCTTTAGGTACAAATCTGGTTTGATCTGTGTCTTCTATTCGCAAGATAAATACACCATTATACTTTTTTGCAAATAGATAATTATACAAAGCAGTTCTTACGCCTCCGATGTGTAAAGGTCCTGTTGGACTAGGGGCAAATCTTACTCTAACACTCATTTGAAATTATTTAAACAATTTGATGACTTATGGTATTAAATACATAGAGCGATTAAAATTACATATTATAAATATTTATAATATTTTATGTAATTTTAGCGCAGCAAATAAATGATTTCTTTCGTTTTAAAACAACGAAAGTAATGAAAGAATTATAATCACGAACATATCAACGTGAAACCAAATGTACTTAACTAAGACACCCAAGGTCATACAGAATATGTTTCCAGGATTTACCTGGAAAGTAAATGCTGATGAACCTGTAATGTATCTCACCTTTGACGATGGCCCAGTTCCAGAAATAACAGATTGGGTATTAGATGAATTAGCAAAACATGACGCTAAAGCAAGCTTCTTTTGTGTTGGCTTAAATGTGAAAAAGCATCCTGCTTTATTCGAAAGAATTAAGGAGGAAGGGCATGCTATTGGAAATCATACCTATCAACATTTAAATGGTTGGGACTCTGATAATATTCCGTATTTCCATGATGTAAGACATTGTGCTAATTTGGTAAAATCTGAATTATTCAGACCGCCATATGGAAAACTAAAACCTAAACAGGTTCAGTTTTTACAACGTCACTATCAAATCATTATGTGGGATGTATTAAGTGGTGACTTTGATCAAACACTTGATAAAGAGAAATGCTTTATGAATGTGGTGAACAATGCTACACAGGGATCTATTATTGTTTTCCATGATAGCTATAAAGCAGAAGAAAATTTAAAATACACCTTGCCTAAGGTCTTGAAGTATTTCAGTAATCTGGGATATAGATTTGAAAATCTTGAGCATGCTAAGGTCAATAGAAATATTAAGCAAATAGCTTAAATAAAAGTAGATTTAGCTAATCGCAGAAGGGGTGTTCCGTAAAGGAATAGCCCTTCTCTTATTTATGCTTTAATGAAGCATAGGTAATCTTATACTGCTCTGCTTCTCTTAAGGCTGATTTAACTTGATCAATCGCACGCATTTTAATCTGTTCATCTGCTTTTATCAAACATCGAAATTGTGCTCTTTTATCTTCTGAGACTTCAGCCTGCAATGCTTTTATCGCTTTGGGTAATTTTTGCAGTTCTATAATATCATTGTTTAATTGAACTATAAAATCCTTTTCATCAGGCTGCTGATCTGGCGCGGGGGCTACATAAATATAACTGATCAATGCACTGCGTTTCACTTTGGCACTTTCTGTTGCTTTTGGTAACTGAAGTTCTAATTCTGTCATTTGCACCCTTAAGACTGTAACTGACATAAAGAAAAACAATAACATAAAAACAATGTCTGGCAAGGATGCCGTGTTGATAGAAGCTTGTGTAACTCGTTTCTTTCTTAGTTGTCTCATTCGTTATTATTTTCTATTTCTGAAATACTTACTTGGAAAGCCGTTTTCAAATGTTCCAACTCTTGTCTTTCTAATTGGCTAATGTCCTTGCCATAAACATCCATCGCTTGGCGTATTCTAAAATCTTTGATGGCTTGCTTTGTTTGATCATACACTTCAATATAGTTTTTATAAGTGGCCTGTGCTCCATTTTTCAAACTGATGATCGCTTTATCCCTTTTTTTAGCATTTGTTTCAAAAATGAATTTTGACACTATCGGTTTAAGCTGTTTTAGCAAAACAATTTCATTATCAACAAGCACTTCATCTGAGCCATTTAGCATGACATTCAATACTTGTCCAGACTCAGGTGGGATGAGCATTGCATTGGCTGGAGGAAGGATAACGTCAATTCCATTTTCTTTAAATAGGCTTGTGGATACTAAAAAGAAAATCAAAAGTAGGAATGCTATATCTGCCATTGAACCAGAATTTACCTCTAACTGCCCTCGTCTAATTTTGTTTGTTCTAAACATAGGATGCTTTGTATTTATTGATGCAATAAATTATGTTCGTGGTGCAATACATGGGTTCAGGTCTTTATTCAGTGAACCAAATCATGTTATAAAAGCGTTTATTAATAAATGAAAATGAACTTCAAGCCATACATGCCTTATTTTGATCCTTTAAAATTGATGGAAAGGATTAAATCTCTAGCTGGAAATCTAGGGAAGAGAATGGTGTATATGTTATTGTTATTTTTCTACGCTTTTAAAAGAAAAGACACGCCTGGTTGGGCGAGAAATATTATCATGGGTTCATTAGCGTACTTTTTAGCTCCGCTTGATGGGATTCCTGATTTAACGCCTTTTTTAGGCTACACTGATGATATGGGTGTACTATCTTTTGGTCTGGTTGCCATCGCAGCTTACATCAATGATGATGTGAAAATCAATGCCAGAAAAACACTTAAAAATATTTTTGGGGACTTGGATATGAAAATCGTCCATTCTGTAGAAGATTCCATATAATTACACTTTTTAATTGCTGCATTGTGCAGTCCAATAATTGTGTTTGTTATGAGAATGATGAAATACCCTCAGTTGGAAAATGATCTGTTTGTAGAAAATAGAAAACGGTTTATTCAACATATGTCCAAAAACGCTATGGCTATTTTTCATAGTAATGACATGATTCCAATGTCAGGAGATCAATATTTTCCTTTTAAACAAAATCCAGATTTTTTTGCGCTTACTGGCATAGATCAGGAAGAATGTGCTCTAATACTTTATCCTGATCATCCTAATGAAAAAATGCGAACCATTTTATTCGTAAGAAAAACCAATGAACATATTGCGGTTTGGGAAGGTCACAAATACGATAAGAAGCAGGCAGAAGCTGTCTCTGGAATCAGCTCAATTTATTGGATGGAGCAATTTGATTCCATGATTCATGCGATCATTACTAGATCTGATGTCGTGTACCTTAATGGAAATGAAAATTATCGTTTTGATTCAGAAGTGCCTTCTAGAGATACACGACTAAATCAAAAATTAATGCAGACTTATCCTTATCATCAATATGAGAGGGCTCAGGTCATTTGCAAAAAATTATCCATGATCAAATTGGATCAAGAAATTGCATTGATTCAAGAGGCATGTGATATAACAGAAAAAGGATTTCGAAGAATCTTACAATTTATCAAACCGGGCGTATTTGAAAATGAAATTGAAGCTGAACTCATCCACGAGTTTCTCTTGAATAAAAGTACAGGACACGCCTACACTCCTATTATTGCCAGTGGCGCTTCTGCCTGCATATTACACTACAATGAAAATTGTCGACCTTGTAAAGATGGCGATGTGATCCTGATGGACTTTGCCGCAGAATATGCCAATTACAAATCTGATTTGACACGATCGGTACCTGTAAATGGTATCTATACCAATAGGCAAAAAGAAGTGTATAATGCAGTTCTTGATACTTTCAAGACCGCAAGAAGTCTACTGGTTTCTGGGACCTCTTTGCAGATCTATCAAAAGAACATGTCTGAATTCATTGAGCATAAATTAATCGATCTCAAATTGATTGATAGGACAGACATTAAAAATCAAGATCCCAAAAACCCTGCATTTAAAAAATACTTCATGCACGGTCTATCCCATCATTTAGGTCTTGATGTCCATGATTTAAGCGATATGTATGAGCCATTAAAACCGGGTATGGTGCTCACATGTGAGCCTGGTATATATATTCCTGAAGAAGGTCTGGGCATCAGAATTGAAAATGATATTGTAGTTACTCCTGAAGGCAATAGAGATCTTATGGCAAATATTCCGATTGAAGTTGAAGAGATTGAGGAGTTAATGGCGCGTCAACAATCATAAAAGTTCTCGCTTAAGACTTTGGCTTTTTGGCTTTTTAGCTTTTTAGCTTTTTAGCTTTTTAGCTTTTTAGCTTTTTAGCTTTTTAGCTTTTTAGCTTTTT
>CAYNMW010000105.1:0-16027 GCA_964398295.1 uncultured Saprospiraceae bacterium
GACAACATTCTGATTTACCTGAAGGATATATTCTTACAGAAGGAAATAATACGTATCACTTCAATGGAACTCGTTTAAATTATAAAGAATTGAGTTATTTGTACATGCATTCACCTGAATTGAAAGTGTTGACTCAAAAAGTAAAAGAGCAAAGAGCTCTAGCATTAGTATTTGGAGTGTTAGCAGCAGGAAGCATTGTGCCCGGGGTTATTTCATTGAGCGATTGTGAACTTGGCTGCGGTGCTGCTCTCCCTATAATTCTTTTGGCACCTATGTCACTTGGAACTATAGCCATAATTTCTGGGTCTGCATCTAAACGTAACAAGACGAAAAGTGTAAACCTGTTCAATCGACAAAAACATGCCAAAGAGAATGACCTTTCATTGCATCTTGGAACTACTCAAAACGGTGTAGGCTTAGTACTTCGTTTTTAGCAACTAAATTCACAATTAATGAACTTATTGAACCTAATACTTGTATTTGTACTCATATTTACGAGTATAACCCTCATTGGACAACAAACTGAATTGCCAGAAGGATTTATCATCAAGAGTGGAACAAAGTATGAGATAAATGGAGTAGACTACTCTTATAAAGAACTGTCACAAATATTTAGAGAAGCACCAGAATTTCATACACTTTCAGAAAAAGCGAGAAAGCAATCCATTGTTTCTAATGTCTTTGGAGGAATTGCTGTTGGTTTTATTGGAGCTGGATTACTTACTATACCCGATTGTGATGGTCTTGGATGTATCATTCCTGCGCTATTTATTGCTTCATCCTTTCCTTTTGGTACCATAGGTGTTATCACAAGGATGACGTCTATATCTAATAAAAATAAGAGTATTCAGCGTTTGAATGCTTACCAGGAAATGAGGAAGAACAGTTTTTCTTTACATTTTGGTGCTACTCAGCATGGTGTAGGTTTGGTTTTCAAATTTTGAATTGTTTATAAGCTATTTGAAACAAAGTGACGAAGGAAGACTTTGTTATTATCCAAAGTTGTTCATTCAAATTCAACATCAGTCAGTGAATTCAAAAAGGCAAGAAGCTCTGTCATCTCTTTTTCTGAAAGTTCAAAACCAGAAATTCGCTTGTCTTTATTGGCATGTGGTTTTCCACCAGATGCATAATGACGAATGACTTCTCTTAAAGTCGATAATGAACCATCATGCATATAAGGTGCTGTCAACGCAATGTTTTTCAAACTCGGTATTTTAAACTTGCCGATGTCTGTACTGTCGGATGTAATAAGTGCCCTTCCAATATCTTCATACTCGCTATACAAACCATTATGAGCAAATTCAAAAGTGCTAAACAATGGGTCTTTATGGCAGCTAACACAATTTAATCGATCACTCATGAATAATTCCATTCCATTTATTGCTGCCTGAGATAATGAATCTAATTCTCCTGCTTGATAGTTGTCAAACGGAGAACTCGGCGAAGGTAAAGTCCGAACAAAATGTGCCAAAGCCCTGGGAATCGTAAACGGATCCGGGCTTCTTCCAAAAGCTTCTTCGAAAGACTGAGCGTAGTCGTAGTCCTGTTCTAACCTCTCAGCCAACTTTAATATATGAATCCCCATTTCGTTGTGATCTTCAATCGGTATCAACGCTTGAATATCCAATTTGACAACGCCGCCATCCTTATTGATCAATGGAGCGAATCCAGAATAAATCAAACTTGGACTATTTCGATCACCTATACGTCCATGTACGCCAGTACTAAGTGCTAAAGTGTCAGAATATGCGTAGTCAGTTAAATGACAACTAGCACAAGCTATGGTACTGTCAATGGAAAGATTCTTATCGAAAAAGAGTTGTTTGCCTAATGCCGCTTTTTTTTCTGAGAATGCGTTGTCATCAGATATGAACATTTCCGGATAGGAAGAAGGAAAGTCATAGGGTTCTGAATCTACATTTGGCTGGCAAGCAAAAACAATACTCAAAAGCAATAGGGTAGCAAGTGCCAACCACCAATGCTGTGTTTTCATTGCACCAAGTTAGTTTATTGACAAACTACTTTGCAAATTCTCTGTCAATTGTTGCGCCAATGGAAGATTATTTCCAGTGTGTGTATCCCAATTGGATTCAATTTGAAAATCAACACCACTAAAGAACTCAGCTAGATTGAATGCCATAGTAACATTCGTAACACCTGCAGATAAGGCTTTATTACTTGCAATCTCTACTTCCGCTCTCAAGGCATCAGTTCCAAGATGATATGCAATAGGCGTATCTACAAGGCCATCTCCATCAGTATCGACTTCACCATCAAAGCGTACAAATTTATAGCCCGAATTCCAGTTCCAATGCATAGAAGGATCTTGAATACTTAGTGGGTCTTCTGCAGTTCGTTGTGTAAAGTCAGCTTCAATCTGATTGTTCTGCTCTTGATTGACTCCAATGATTACTCTTGTGCTAGATAAATTCGTAGGTGTCAGATTAACACCGTTGAAGGAATTTGTCAAATTAGTACCTGCGAGTATATGAGCTTCTTCTGCGCTAAAAAATACACCTGATTCGGCATTAGACATTTGAAGTCCATGAAAATAGAAATTGGCAGTTTCAAATTGAACAGTAGATCCGTTTAGCTCGAAAGCTTCACCGAAGTTTAAGGTGCCTTCTGGTGTGACAAATTCAAAATCGAATGTCAAGTCATTCACCAGTTGGGCATCGTCATCACCACAAGAGATGACAAACAATGCGAATGCGATTAGCGATAATAAGTACTTTTTCAATTGTCTATTTGTTTAGCTAGGTTTTGAATAAGAAAAGATGCCTTGTCTAACTGGAATAAGCTGTGAATCTGTGGATCTTCTTGTATGTTGAAAACAGTACCATCAGATTCAAAGATTGATCGTACATCTATGTCAATTGATTCATTGTTGGAATCAACAGATTGAAAACTAATTTCTCTGGAAGCTTCATTCGAACCGATATGCAAGGCAATATTGGTTTCAAAGTCACCATCATTATTCGTATCCATGATTCCCTCAATTTTGAAGAAAATGAAACTGTCCCATGCAATCCAATATTCGCCAGAATTTGCTAATGGATGCCCAGTTTCAAAATCAGCGGGCACCAAACTATTTAATTCAGGATTTACGCCAAGTAAAAATGAATATGATTCTACTGCCTCCTCCACTGCATCTTCTATTGTATACTTGTATCCTTCTATTGCGCCATCTCTAGTCGAGTGACTTGTGCTTAAGTTTATTAAATCTATATCGTCCAATAGCACAGAATTGTTGCTTGATGTTGTAGCCTTCAAATCAGAGATATAAAAACTTATTCTAGTGAATTTGACGGTTTCACCGGATGGGTAATCGTATTCATCGAGCATAACAAGCGGTTCTCCACCATAGTTTAATGCAAAGTTTAAACTAACATCTTGGGAATTCTCTCCACAGGACACTAAAACTGCAGCAATAATGATGATAAAGGCTTTACATGCACTTGGTATTTGCATAGTTAGTAAACGGATAAAATGCTCATTTGTTACGATTTTGACAGCTGAAACTATTGTCTAGAAGACAATTTGAGTAAAATTTTAGTCAAGAAAGTCTACGTCTTTAGTAAACGGATAACGCATGATGGACTGTATGGCTTTCTCGAAATTGAATTGTCTGAATACAATGGCGTAAAGTAATTTGGTGATTGGAGCTGTCGTTTGGAGTTGTTTAGCCAACTGATTTGCTATGGCTAGGGTTCTGATTCCCTCAGCTGTTTCGTCTGATGATTCTGTAATCTCTTCTATGGTTTGACCCTGCGCAATCTTGAGCCCAACTTGAAAATTCCTGCTGTTTATACTGGTTGCTGTGGCAAATAAGTCTCCAATTCCTGCTGTACCCAAAAATGATTCTGCTTTAATGCCAAACAACTTAGATATATGAATCATTTCTCTCAGTCCTCTTGTAATTAGCAGTGATTGCATATTGCGCCCCATACCTTGACCTTCTAAGATACCAGCACCTAGTGCAATATAATTTTTGAGTGCACCAGCCAATTCTGCACCAACAATAGAGTTGCTTCCGAATACAAAAAACTGCTTACTTTCTAAGATTTCCTTACCAACTTGGATTACCTCATTGTACTCACTTGCGACCACTGTGGCTGTAGGTTGTCCATCAAGTATTTCTGTGGAGATATTGGGCCCTGAAAGGCAACCGACTCTGGCCACAGAACTCTCTTCCTGGATGACTTGACTCATTGTCCTTACATCTTGTATCTGAAATCCTTCAGGAAAGTCTATCTGATGAGATTGTCCAACAATATCAAGCCCTTTGGTCCCATGAATTAAGATATGTTCAGGCCTTAAAAAAGGAGAGAGATCCTTCATCATATCCCTGAAATACGCAGAAGGAACAATAGGCATCAATACAGTACATTCACTTGCCAATTTTTTGATGTCAGAAACGGCTACGATATTTTGAGGAAGTTCTATTTCATCTAGCCGATGATCTTGATTAACAGATTGTACTGTTTGAGGGTTTCTTGTTTGCAATAGGACATCAGCATTTTTGCTGACCAAATTAGCAATGGTGATCCCGAATTTTCCTGCTCCAATTATACCGATTCTGGAGGAATACATAGGTGTTTTACTTACTGCGTTTGCGCGTATTTTTTCCTGTTTGTTTGGCTTTGCTTTCTTGCTGCTTTTGCTGTTGTTTCATCGCTTCTTCCAATCTAGCAGAGAACCCTGATTTCTTTTTTGGTTTTGCCTTCTCCTTTTGTAATTCTGCCCTGATTTTATCCTCATCGAATACAAATTTCTTTGTGATGACTGTCTGTAAAATATTGAATAAAGTAGAGAAGAACATGTAACAGGTCAATCCAGATGCATAGTTATTGAAGAAAACCAGAAACATCAAGGGCATAGCATACTGAACATATTTCATTGCTGGGTTTGCGGACATGTCCATGTGCTTTGTATTGTAGTATGTGTACAGCACGGTACTGATTGCCCAAAGAATGGTAAACAAACTGACGTGTGATCCAAAAGCTGGAATTGTAAATGGAAGATTAAAGAATACATCAAAAGAAGATAGATCAGTAGCCCATAGAAATGGCTCTTGTCTGAATGTAATGTCAGCTGGAAAAAATCGGAATAGCGCATACCAAATAGGCATCTGCAATGCCATAGGCATACAACCACCGAGGGGACTAACACCATATTCTCGATACAATTTCATCGTTTCCATCTGCTTCTTCTGGGGATCATCCTTGAATTTGCTCGTCATCTTTGCAATGTCCGGTTTCAAAGCACTCATTTTTGCCTGCGAATAAAGCATCTTGTACATCAAGGGATATAACACCATCTTAATAATGAAAATCAGTACAATAATCACTATACCTTTTGACGAGATGAACTTGTTGAGCCAGTTGAAGGAAGGTCGTATCAAGTATCTATTGAGGGTTCCAAAAATACTTCTGCCATAAGGGATGATCTCTTCAAGACCATTATTCATACTTTTAAGGCGATTAAATTCATTTGGACCGATGAACAGATCCATTCCGAAACGCTCAGATGAGTTATGTTGATAGGGGATTCCTATAGTAGAAGTAAGCAGTTTGATGTCTTCATTATCAGCATCCATCATTTGCACTTCGAAGTTGCCGCCGGCAAAAGGTACATCCTTAGCAATCAATGAAGTATTAAAGAACTGATTTACTCCAGAAACCCATTTTAACGACTTGTCATCCTCATTCTCTTCATCATCGCCTCGACAACTGCAATAGTCTGAATCTTCATCAACCTCCTTATAATACGTCGTCGTATAGTACTTTTCAAAGGTTGTATTGAGTTCGAGTTTATCTAGATAATTTAACCATCGCAACTTGATTTTGTCAGTGCCTCTATCAATGCTGTTTTGAAGGCCCTTAAACTGTATATCGTAGTCTATTTTGTAAGAATCGGGGTTTAAAGAATAGGTCTGGACAATAGAGCCATTTCCTGCATTTGCTACGAAGCGCACACTGTTCTTATCTGAGTCTGCTGCCGTGAAGAATAGATCCATTGTGCTGATCTGTTTGCCACCAAGAGGTAATAGGTATTCAAAGCGATTTTTATCGTCTTCTAATAGTTTTAAATCCGTTTTCACCTTTGTGCCATCATCAGCCTTGACTATCTTTTTGTGTTCTTTAAGAGTGGCTTCTTTGATGATACCACCTTTACTTGATAATTTTAGCTTAATCAATTCATTTTCAATTGTATAGAATTGTTCTTCTCCTACACTGCTTGAAGCAAAAATACCATAATCTTGCCCTCTTTGTTGGATCAAAACTGAATCCGAGGTAATGTCTTTAGTTGTAGTAGGTAGCGTTGTTCCTGGATTTAGTGCTGCTTTTTCGAGATTTAACTCTGCTTGCTTTATTGAATCCTGGAGGTATTGCTGCCGCTCAATTTCTTCTGCACTTGGTGCTGTTATGACTGACCATCCGATGACGATCATCAAGATCAATATAAATCCAATTACTTGATTCTTATCCATATGTTCTGATCTGAAAAATCAGTCAAAGGTACGATTTTGTCGTTATTGGGGTTTTAGCTTTAGATAATATACTTCCTTTTTAAGATAGAAGGATATGCTGACTATACCAATACCCAATATTTAGTGAGTTTTCCTATTTTTGCATTCCATTATTTATATGAAAACATTGCTTATTGTTATTGTTGTTTTGCTGTTAGCTGCGGTTCTATTTTACCTTGTCGGAATGATCAGTCCAGGCCAGGAATCCTTATCAGAGGTAAGAGTAAATGCTCCTCTAGAACATAGTTGGGAGATATATCATGATGAAGAATTGATGAGTGAATGGATGCCAAGTGTTAAAAAGATAAATTTAGTGTCAGGTCAACAAAATAGTGTCGGTGCTCAATATGAAGTCACAATGGAAGACCAAAATGGGAAGGACAGCAAAATGCTGGAAACACTCACACAATTTGATCCTCCAACTGAATATGCCATGGATTATTCCAATGACTTGCTAACAGGTAATATGGAAGTAATCTTTGAAGCATTAGGAGATACAGTTACTGTAATAAAGACGACGAACAACTATAAAGGAAATACAAGCATTTTGAACTCCATGTTTCATTTCTTCAACTGGAAGATTGAGCAAGAAACACAAAAGCAAGGGGATGCGCTTAAGCTTTTGATCGAAGAATCCTATATCCAAAAGCAGGCAACACAGCCAAAGCAGTCAACTCTTATTCCCCTGGAAACTACACCAATTGATTCTAGTTCTATAAATTAGAGACTCATGTCTTCTTACATACAAGAAAATTTGTCCAAAGAATTTGATGCCTTTTCGTCAAATTATACAAAAGATATGACGGACATAGTGCCTCATTATCTTAAGCTTATGTCTTGTTTAGCAGATAGCTTTCCCGAAGGATTCATGCCACAAAGGATATTAGATTTAGGTGTTGGGAATGGTAATTCGATGGCACAACTCATTCCTCTTTTCCCTAACGCGAGTTATGACATACTTGACGCTTCACCAGAAATGCTGAGTATTGCAAAGAATCGATTTCCAACTGTTAAAACAACAAGTTTTGAGTCCTATTTTAGTGAATTTGATTATGGAATTGAGCGATATGATGTAATCATTGCGGGATTTAGTCTGCACCATTGTCCTGCTGAAGAAAAGAAGCATGTATTCAAGAAGCTATATCAATCATTAACTGATCATGGTATCTTATCTATTTCTGATTTATGGATCAACAAAACTGACGCCGAGCATCCTCAACTCTTAACCGAATGGCAAACGTATGTGACAACGAACACCTCTGAAGATAAATGGGAGTGGTTGATGGAACATTACGAAGCATTCGATCGTCCAAATAGATTCGAAGATCAAAAAGAATGGATGGAGAGCGCTGGATTTTCGTCTGTTGAGATTATGTGGAATGAGGGATTTTGGATGAATGTCAGAGCGATGAAGTGATGATAAGGATTTTCAAATGGTTGAATCCAATTGGACCCAATGTACTCTACATTTTCCCTATCACCTCTGCCAACACCTCCTCCGATATCAACTCATTTGGAGGCATCACATGTGACCACCTGTCATTATTTTGAACAGATCTGAGATAACCCTTCAAAGCACCCGGATAAGAAAGACCTGCGAAAGCATTTCTTCGTTTGATGATCTTTTGCTGTTCTTCTTCTATTGATTCCCCTCTTTGGTATTTGGCATATGCATCGCTAATCTCTTTTGAAGAAACATTAACTGTTGCAGAAATGCAGCCAGCTCCTCCTAGTGGTAATGTTTTTGTCAATAAGTTTTCTGTACCTGGAAAGACTTGAAAGCTTGTAGGTAAAGCATCGAGATAACTTTTGGTGCTATCAAAATCCCCTGTAGAATCCTTCATTCCTACTATGGTGTTCGGATACTTTTCGACAAGCTGCTTGATTAGAGTAGCACTTAAGGGAACAGTACTCATTTTCGGAAAATGATACATGTAGATTTGAAGACGACCGTCATTTACAGAATCTATGACCAGAGAAAAATAGTCAAAAAGCCCCTTGTCTGTGACAATCTTATAGTAAAAAGGTGGCAGCATCAAACTGTGGGTCAATCCCTTATCGACGGCATAGCTTGTCATTTCGATCGTTTCTTTTATGGATGCGCATCCAGTCCCTACCATACATCGATCCAATGGTAATCCGCTTGCATTCACCACATCTACCAGTTCCATTTTTTGCTTGTGAGAGAACGAATTTGCCTCACCTGTCGTGCCGAGAAAAGCTAGACCTGTGACACCGTTATCCAACAAATAATTGGAATGCTCGATTAACATACTACTATCGATTTCATGATCAGCCGTGACTGGTGTAAGTACAGGAGCGTAAATGCCATTAGGAACTGCCATAACTCAAATTTTTACCAAAATAGACATTCAATAGCAACATTCAACTATCAGTGATTCAATCATTGAAACAAATGTTATACCGAAGAAAAGGTGAGACAGATTCTTCATGAACAGCATGTCTATCTTCTCTTGTATTATGCTCGATCTATTTTTCTTTGGAAAATAACATCGGTATAAGTAGTCTTAATATCGTATTAATATTTCCATTACACTGTTCAGTCACTAGCGAAATAAGTAAATTGGAGCATGTTTTTCAAACAAGGTCAAAAAGGTAAAAATCATTGGGGCCTATACGTGTTGACAACAGTCCTAATTGTTTTTGCTTATGGAATAGGCCAATCTCCGCTGTTTTTCGTGGTTACCAATTATTTGCATAAAGGCAATCATACCATTGATGTTGCTGATTTTTTTGCTGATCCCGATTTCGCATCAATTGGTATGTCAAATAATATTGGTTTATTTCTCTTGCTGTTGATGTTCGTCTGCGCATTTATTGCTTTGTGGATAGGAGTCAGGTTTTTACACAAAAAATCAATGCTGAATTTGATTTCGGCGGATAGGCGAATAGACTGGCGAAGAATCATCTTCGGATTTGTTGTTTGGATGGTGTTACTGGCTATAGGTGATCTCGCTATGTTTTATTCTGATCCTTCAGTTTACCAATATAATTTTAATGCTAAAGCGATACTGGTTCTTCTTGCAATATGCATCTTTATTCTTCCTATTCAGACTAGTTTTGAGGAGTTGTTTTTCAGAGGATATCTCTTGCAAGGATTTTATAACATTATCCATAACAAGTGGGCAGTTGTCGTGTTAACATCGTTACTATTTATGCTTGTACATAGTACCAATCCAGAAATCGAACAATACGGATTAGGCATTATGTTATGTTATTACTTTCTGGCTGGTTTACTCTTGGGACTTGTTACGATGTTTGATAATCGTCTGGAGCTTGCATTGGGAATGCATGCGGCGATGAATATATATGGGGCAGTTTTTGTAGGATATGAAGGAGGAGCCATTCAAACGGACTCCGTTTGGAAAATGACAGATATAAATGCTCCAATGATGGTATTGATTCTTTTACTTGCCGGATTAGTGTTTATCTTTCTGGCTAAACGTACTTTTAAGTGGTCTCTATCCGTTGTGGATGAAGTGCCCATTGCTTAATTAATTATGCAAACAGATATCATGAGATATATAACCACCTTGTTTTTCTTAGCTGCCTTTCTTCATTTGAATGGACAAGGCGCTGATCGCTGGCAACAGCATGCTAGTTACCAGATGGACATTGATATGGATGTAGACAACCATCAATTTGATGGTGTACAGACAATTCAGTATACCAACAATTCGCCAGATACGCTGAATAAGGTATACTACCATTTGTATTTTAATGCTTTTCAGCCGAATAGTATGATGGATGTTAAGTCGAGAACAATCGTAGATCCGGACAGAAGAGTGTCTACAAGAATCAGTAAGTTGACACGGGAAGAAATTGGTTATCAACAAGTAAAGAGTTTGACTCAGGATGGACAACCAACAATTTATAGTGTCGAAGGAACGGTTCTAGAAGTGTCATTGGCAAGATCAATCCTCCCTGGTCAAACAACAAGTTTGAAAATGGAATTTCATTCGCAAGTCCCTGTTCAGATCAGAAGATCAGGTAGAGATAATGCTGAAGGGATTGATTATTCAATGTCTCAATGGTATCCTAAATTGAGTGAATATGATTATCAAGGCTGGCATGCCAATCCTTACATTGGAAGAGAATTTCATGGTGTATGGGGCGATTTTGATGTAACCATACACATTCCTGAAAACTATGTAGTTGCGGCTTCTGGTGTGATTCAAAATCCCTCTGAAGTAGGTGCAGGTTATGCTGCTACAGAAAGTGGTGTTAAAGTTATGAATGGTAAAAAGTCATGGCGTTTTTTGGCTGAAAATGTACACGATTTTGCATGGGCTGCTGATCGGGATTACACAGTTGTCAGTAAACGAGCCTACAATGGTACGATGATGTACTTTGTGTATCAACCAGGTGAAAGAACAAATGAAAACTGGGAGAAACTTCCAGACATTATGGATGCAGCTTTAGAATTTATGAACGGTCGGTTTGGAGAATATCCTTACCCTGTTTACAATTTTGTTCAAGGTGGAGATGGTGGAATGGAATATCCTATGCTGACCTTGATTACAGGATTTCGAAAGCTTGGTAGTCTTGTTGGTGTTTCTGTACACGAATGGATGCACAGTTGGTATCAAATGGTTTTAGGGACGAACGAATCATTATATGCATGGATGGATGAAGGCTTCACCTCATTTGGTTCTACGGAGACCATGAATCATTTGAGACAAATTGGGAAACTAGGCGGTGCTACTGCGACAGCAAATCCATTTGAAGGTACTTACAATGGTTACATTTCATTTGCTGCAACTGGCTTAGATGAACCATTATCCACACACGCTGATCATTTCAATTCAAATAGAGCGTATGGAGTGGGTTCTTATACGAAAGGATCAATTTTTCTGCGTCAACTAGAATACATTATGGGCGAGGAAAATTTTGCATCTGGCTTACATCGCTATTTCCATACATGGAAGTTTAAACACCCTAATCCAAATGACTTTATTCGTGTTATGGAAAAGGAATCAAGCCTAGAGTTGGATTGGTATAAAGAGTATTGGATCAATAGTACCAGCCATCCAGATTACGCTGTGTACGATGTAGAACAAGAAGGAGACGAATACAAAGTAATCCTTGTCAATGAAGGCTCTATGCCCATGCCATTAGACGTTCATGTAACATATGCTGATGGGACTGAAGAGCTATTCAATATACCCTTAAGAATAATGAGAGGGGAGAAGAAAAAGGACAATGTAAGATCCTTTACTTATGAAAGTGATTGGCCTTGGACTCACCCGGTTTATTCTTTAAAAGTGAGTAAAGAAGTCAAAAATGTACAGATTGACCCTGACTTCAGAATGATCGATACAAATAGGGAAAACAATAGTTGGCAAGTCGGGACAACACCTTAATGTTTTTATGTAATTTTGCGAGCCTAAATCAAAAAAACCATGAGTAGAGTTATCACGCTGAGAGATTCATTAAGGGAGGCTATGTCTGAGGAAATGCGTTTGGACAAGGATGTGTTCCTAATGGGTGAAGAAGTTGCTGAATACAATGGAGCTTACAAAGTAAGTAAAGGAATGTTGGACGAGTTTGGTCCTGAAAGAGTGATTGATACACCGATTACTGAATTGGGTTTTGCAGGCTTAGGCGTTGGTGCCGCTATGAATGGCTTACGCCCAATAATCGAATTCATGACCTGGAATTTTGCAGTTCTGGCATTCGATCAAATTGTCAATAATGCTGCAAAAACATTGTCACAATCTGCAGGACAATTCAGTTGTCCTATTGTGTTCAGAGGCCCAAGTGGTGCAGCTGGACAATTAGCTCAACAGCATTCGCAAACCTTCGAATCTTGGATGGCAAATACACCTGGCTTAAAGGTGATTTCAATTGTAGATCCTGCTGACGCAAAAGGTTTATTGAAATCTGCGATTAGAGACGAAGATCCAGTTTGTTTTATGGAGTCAGAGGTAATGTATGCTTTGAAAGGTGAAGTGCCAGAAGGAGAATACCTTGTCCCAATCGGGAAAGCCGCCGTGCGAAAAGAAGGAACAGATGTAACCATTGTTTCCTATAACAAATCTATGGAGCTTGTGAAAGATGCAGCTAAAACCTTAGAAGGTGAAGGCATCAGCGCCGAGGTTATCGATCTGAGAACCATAAGACCCTTGGACTTAGATACAATTGTAGAATCTGTCAAGAAAACAAACAGGTTGGTTGTAGTAGACGAATGCTGGCCATTTGCAAGTGTTTCAGCCGAAGTCGCTTACCAAGTCCAGAAACATGCATTTGATTATTTGGATGCTCCGGTAACAAGACTTAACGCTGCTGATACATCTCTACCATATGCACCTACCTTGGTAGAAGAGTACATGCCAAACGCTGCCAAAATTGTGAAGGCCGTGAAGGAGGTGATGTATGTAAATGCGTAATTAAGCCCGCCTGCCGGCAGGCAAGTTCAAATTCAAAACTACCAGTTGGCACTTTCCAATAAGTTTCTATGTATTACTAAATGTAAGCTACAGAGGATTAAAATTCTCTTATTGAAGCAATCCAGTTTTTTTTAACTATATGCTTGCATTTGCATTTGCACTTGACACTTGTACTTGCTAAATCAATTCTACAATACTAAACTTAGCATTAAGAGGATTCAAATTCTCAACTAGAAATGCGATCCATTCATCTCCATGTGCAGCGTAATACTGTGCAAAATTTTCGTGTCGTTCTTGTAGTTTATTTGATGGAAAAAGCTTTGATCTAATCGAAGAAATTCTTCCCAGTTGCACATCATTCTTACCTTTGATCGCTTTTTTTAGTTTGGCCTCGATATGACTAAGTGATTTGATTTGTTTGGCTGCTTCTGCTTTGACAACCGAGACAAGACTTTTATCTATGTCACCTGCTTTTTCTGCAAGCCCTTCATACAGTTTTTCTATAGCGTCTTTACTATCAGCTAGAGAAAAGTCATCAGAAACATGGTCAGCAATGAAGCGGTTTGTTAAGTCTTGTTCACTTGATAAAAATGAACTAAGGGCAAACGGCGTTTTTCCTAATTGTTTTTGAATGCCAGCACTCGCCATCAATGCAGAATTTCTTCTGATCAATAAAGGAAAGGGTAAATGGTAATGTTCAAACTGCGCTTTTCTTTCTGTCCAATATGCAATTTCACCACCACCTCCTATGTAGGCAAGATTGGGTAAAATTGTTTCTTGATATAAGGGTCTCAACAAAACGTTTGGACTGAATAATTCTGGGCTGTCAGTAAGAAGCTGCATCATCTCTTCTTGACTGAATTCCATGTCGGTGTTGAGGACTTTGTAGACATCACCTTCTTTTACAATTCTTTCTCTGATTCCTTTTTTAAAATAGAATAAGTTGATTTCGCGAGGACGAGCCTGTGGTTTTAAACCTTTGGCTTCAATGGCATCCATGGTAGTGTTCACTAGTTGATGAGTGCTGTGATGTAACAATTCATCTTTCATGATAGGGATGAATTCTTGTTTGAATGCCGCTGAGTCCATATTCAAATACACCAAGCCGTATTCACTGAATAGGGTATTGATAATGTAAAAATTGATTGCTGAATAGTTGGATGATTGGTTGACAGCCGAAGTTAATATAGTCTTCAATTTTTCAATATGCGGAGCTCTATCGCCAAGAATTTCCAACAAAGTTTGTAAGGCTGATTCTATACCATCAGTAGACATTCGACCAACAGGACCTTGTTCTTCATTTTCCCAAATGATTTGTTTTTGATAAATGTTTACTTTGTTGATCTCTTCAAAATCATGGTCTTCACCACCTGTTACAAAAACTGGTACAAAGTGGTAAGAAGGATATGCTTCAGCAAGCTGAGCGCTTAAATTAATAGTTGATGCAATTTTGTAAATGTAATAAAGCGGGCCAGTAAACAGACTTGGTTGGTGAGCAGTTACGACAGTGAATGTGTTTTCTGATGCCAAAGACTCAATATTAGCAGTAGTTTTGGTAGACAGAATCTGTTTTTCATACTGTTTCTGTAATTCAGATACCACCAACTGGCGATTAATCTGCTGGCTTTTCTTGGCCTCTATTATTGGCTTAAATTCTTCTATAGAAGGCCATGCTTTGATAAAATTTGTTAAGCGTTCGTCTTGCGCTATAAAAGCAAGGTCTCTTTTCGATAAACCGTTTACCTCCTTGTAATCAACAGGTATATACTTCATTTACTTCCTTCTCATTTAATCTGCAAAAGTAATAACATAAGACCACTAACAGCCATTTTTGCTATAAGATCACAGGAAATAAGTATTGATATGTAATTGACTCGTAGCGGACAATTCTAGTATGGGATCGCATTTATCTCAGCATTCCTATGGGAAAGGATGCATCGCACTAACTGACTTGTCAATTACCGGTTAATGTTAATTAAACCTTAGCACCTGTGGCTTGTGTAAACATTTAAACTCCTTTATCCATTAGGTAACAATAAAATAACTCGTAGTATGGCACAGAAGCAAAAAGCGATAATGATCCTCCTTTTTTTACTGAGTTATCAACTGATGATGGCTCAAGGTCCTTGGGCTCAGGGGAAAGGTAATGGATATGGGCAAGTGGTATTCAATATTATACCGACGTATTCAAGTATATTTGATGGTTCGGGAAGTTCTCGTGAAACAGAAAGAGAGATTTCGGAATTTATACTTTCTTCCTATGCAGAGCTCGGAATCACAGATAATTTGACACTAGGAGCATCGATACCATTTAATATTAGTTCTACTGGTGCAGCGACTTCCACTACTGAAACCCCTACATTCCCTGCTGGTAATTTAAGTAGTCTTGGCAATATATCTTTGTTTGGAAAATACACCATTGGTAATGGTGGGTTAAAGCTTGCCTTTATTCCTCAAGTCGATTTGCCTACGAGCACTCGCAATGATGTTACGGGTTTGTCCTCAGGAGTTGATGCATTTACATTTCGACCTGCTATATCCATTGGAAAAAGTGGAACGCAAGCATTCTATTATGGATACTTTGGTTATGGGCTTAGAACCAATGAGCATAACGATTTTCTGACCTTTGGTGTAGAAGGCGGACTTAAATTGAGTGAGAAATTCACGTTTATCGTCAATGTCAATCGATTGCAAAATATTGATAATGGCAACCCATTGGTTGATTCTCCTGCTAATATTGAAACGGGACTATATACCAGCTTTCAAGAGTACACTGCCTTTCTCATCAAATTTTTTGTCGATGATGTATTTAATGATTTTGGTGTTTTCTTTTCCTTAGGTGGCGGATCTAATGCCAATTCTGTTGCTTCGTCACCAGCATTAAGTTTTGGTGTATTCCGGAAGTGGTAGAAGATACCACCAACACGCCAGGGTCAAACCAGTACTAACAAGTTAATGACTCCAGAGGAGTCAAATATTGCTAGCCCCGCATGAAATACTGGGTTAACGGTTATACAGATTGTTGATTTGGCGGTATTTTAGAGTCAAAGCCCAATGAAAATTCATATGCTGAGTTTGTCGA
>CAYNMW010000106.1:0-15975 GCA_964398295.1 uncultured Saprospiraceae bacterium
GGCTATTACCCAGAATGGTAACGAATGCAAGAGCAAAGGGAATGTTTTTATCTGGTGATGCAATAAAAGCAAAACTAGCAGAAGATTGGGGAATGATCTGGAAATGTGTACCAGATGAGGAGTTGTTAACTGAGGCTAAAGCTTTTGCTATCAAAATGGCTAAAGGACCATCCTTAGGAATCCGATCTTTTAAAAATGCAATGAATCAATCCTCGGAGAATTCACTGCAAAGACAATTGCAATTAGAAGCTAACTTGCAGAAAATTTGTTGTGGATCTGAAGATTTTGCTGAAGGCGTTCTGGCATTTTTAGAAAAACGGAAACCAGAATTTAAGGGCAGATAATCTTTTAAAATTGAAATAATAGTAACCTTATATATGAAGACTAAAATTACAGAACTGTTTAATATTGAACATCCCATTATGCAAGGCGGGATGCATTATGTCGGTCTAGCCGAAATGGCAGCTGCGGTTTCGAATGCAGGAGGAATTGGCACCATAACAGCCTTAACCCAAAAAACACCCGCTGACTTGGCCAATGAAATTGCACGATGTCGGGATATGACAGATAAACCTATTGCAGTTAATATTACATTTCTACCAACACTAAATCAACCAGACTATCCAGGTATAGTCAAAGCCATTATAGATGGTGGCGTAACTGTCGTAGAAACAGCTGGAAGAAATCCTCAACAGGTGATTCCATATCTCAAAGATGCAGGTATCAAAATCATACATAAATGTACTTCCGTAAGACATGCATTAAAAGCACAATCGATTGGATGTGATGCCGTATCCGTAGATGGATTTGAATGTGGCGGTCACCCTGGAGAAGATGATATTCCCAATATGATATTATTACCACGTGCCCATGACGAATTAGAGATACCTTTTCTCTCTTCTGGGGGAATGGCAGATGCACGATCATTGGTTGCATCGCTTGCTATGGGAGCAGAAGGCATGAATATGGGGACACGTTTTATGGCAACTCAAGAGGCACCTATACATAATAATGTCAAGCAAGCTATTCTAAAAGCTACAGAATTAGATACTCGATTGGTCATGCGTCCGTTGAGAAACACAGAACGTGTATTGAATAATCCAGCAGTAGAGCGATTATTAGAAAAAGAAAAAACACTCGGCAAAGACATCAAATTTGAAGACATTATAGAAGAGGTCGCTGGTATTTATCCAAAGGTGATGACAGATGGAGATACAGATGCGGGTGCCTGGTCTTGTGGAATGGTCGTTGGATTGATTCATGACATTCCGACCTGTAAAGAATTAATAGATCGAATTATGAGTGGTGCAGAAGACATCATTAATAAACGGTTGGCAGGAGCATTGGGTAATGCTTAATGCATATATGCCTTATATTTTAAACCTATGAAATCCACCAAAGAATTAATTGACCTTTTAAACCTCGAGCATATTGACGAGAGTATATATAGGGGTCAAAATTATCAGAGCCCTTGGGGTAGTGTCTTTGGGGGGCAGGTCATGGCGCAAGCAGCACATGCAGCACGGATGACTGTGCAAGATGAAAAATTGCTGCACTCCTTACACGGTTATTTTATTTTAAGAGGAGATATTTCTATTCCAATAGTTTTTCGCGTTGACAGAATAAGAGACGGCAGAAGTTTTACCACAAGAAGAGTTGTCGCAACACAAAAAGGTGAAGCTATTTTTAATTTATCCGCTTCCTTCCAAATACCAGAAAAGGGATTTGAACATCAAATAACGATGCCCAATGTTCCTTCAGCAGAAGCCTTGATACCTGATAGTGAATGGGCTAAACAATTCAAAGATTCCGATCCTCAATTATATGAGAGGTATGTAAGAGACGACCCTTTTGAATTTCGGCAAGTAGAACGATTTGATCCAGTAAATCTGCGTAATGAAAGGCCAATCAGACACCTGTGGATTAAAGCAAAAAGCAAAGTCCCAGATGACCAAAAATTGCAAAGAGAGATATTAACCTATGCGTCTGATTACAAATTGATGGCAACTTCTATGTTACCACATAGAACCAAACAGAATAGAGAGAATATGCAGTTTGCTAGTTTGGATCACGCCATGTGGTTTTACCATGACATCAATCTAAATGAATGGCTGTTATATGCATTTGACAGTCCTGTGGCTTCTAGTAGTCGCGGCTTGAATAGAGGTAATTTTTTCACTCGTAATGGAAAATTAGTAGCGTCGGTGGTGCAGGAAGGGCTGATTCGTCACAGGGAGCCCAAAAATTAAATGTGTTTTATAGCTAATAAATGTATCCAATGAATAAACTCATCTATCTCTACTGCATAATTTGTTTGCTACTCTTTGCTTGCTCATCAGAAGAGCATACAGACCTAATTCAAGAATTTACTTTAGAAGAAGGGTTTCAAATTGAAGCAGTGGCAGCAGAGCCTCTATTAAATGCATTGGTCGAAATCGAATTCGATGAGCAAGGAAGAATCTGGACCTTGGAAATGCCAGGGTACATGAGAGATATTGACGGTTCTGGAGAAGAGATAGCGGATGGTAAAATTTCGATTCTGGAGGACACAGATGGGGATGGTATGATGGATAGTAAAAAAGTGTTTATAGACGAACTGGTCTTACCTCGAGCTATAGCATTGGTTAATGATGGATTGTTGTATGCTGAACCGCCCAATCTTTGGTGGGTTCCTATTGAAAATGATAAACCTGGCAATAAAGTACTAGTGGATTCTGTATATTCCTTAGGTGGAAATATCGAGCATGCACCTAACGGACTTTTATACAATATTGACAATTGGATCTATAGTGCAAAATCAGATCGTCGATACCAATATCGTGATGGAAAGTGGCATACCCAAGCTGCATACTCAAAAGGCCAATGGGGTATCACAAGTGATGATCAAGGGAGATTGTTTTATAATGACAATAGCAACCCGATATATGGAGATTTGGTACAACCGAATCAAGTTAATGCCAATCCATATTTTGAGAGTAAAAAATTGGAAAGACAGAATCTTGCTGAGTCTCGGCGTTTTTATCCTATCCATGCCACATTGATTAATCGGGGATATGGTGAGGGTGCATATGACGAACAAGGAAGGGTAAAGGATTTTACTTCAGCTTGTAGTCCATTGATTTATCGAGGAGACCAATTAGGAGAGGATATATATGGACAGGCATTTGTTTGTGGCCCAGAAGCAAATTTGGTTAAGCGATTTTCCATAGAAGAAAAGCAAGGTCAGTTAGCTGCGAAGCCGACTAGTGAAGGAAGTGAATTTCTAGTTTCAACAAATGAAATGTTCCGACCGGTAAATTTGAATAATGGTCCTGATGGTGCCTTGTACATCGTTGATATGCGTAGAATAATAATCCAACACAGAGCCTATATGACCAGTTATTTAAAAGAATTGATAATTGAAAGAGGTCAGGACACCTTGCCTTCGCTTGGTAGAATATACCGAGTCACTGATCGTTCGAATCAATCAACGTCGTTACCTGATCTGAGTGACTTGACATTAGAAAAGTGGATTCCATTGTTGCAATCCAAAAATGCATGGCAAAGAATTACGGCTCAGAAAAAATTAGTATTTGCGAATGATAAAAACTTAGTCAATAAGATAAATCATATTGCTACAGATGAGAAAAACCCTCTAGGGCAGATCTCAGCGTTATGGACTTTAGAAGGAATGGATGGCTTATCTCCTGATCTGTTGAGTGAAGTAGCTGACCCTAATTCCTTAGCCTTTTCACAAGTTGTCGTACTCGCCAAAACAATTCTTGATAAACAAAACGAATCTCAATTAATGCCTATTTTCGAAAAAGCCCTAGCATCTTCTCAATACCAAAATCATTTACAAGTAGCGCATTCTCTGGTAAAGATTACAGGGTCTGCTAAAAATGAATTGATTGATAAGCTAATTGAAAATTATGCTGATGATCAATTAATTGCTCATGCCTTATTAAGTAGTTTGACTGGAGAAGAGGAATCCGTATTGCAAAAATTAAAAAACAATAAAAGTCATTTAGCAAAATCTCTAAAAAAGGCTATTAAAAATAAGGCACAGGGTGAAAAGAAAATATTAGTCATGAATAACAATGACCAGACTGATAATCGAACAAGAGGGTTTTTGCTGTACAATACGTATTGTGGGACATGCCATGGTATGGACGGCAAAGGATTAGAAAACTTGGCGCCCCCACTTTATCAATCAGAGTATGTTGATGGACCATCCGAACACTTGATTCTAGTAATGCTAAATGGATTGAAGGGGCCCATTACAGTGCAAGGGAAAATCTATGAAGGGGCTGCAGCCATGCCTGGGTTAAAAGACAACGCAGACATCACCGATGAGAAAATCATGGATATATTAGCGTATATAAAAAATGGGTTTACAAGCAAACCAGAATGGTTCAGATTAGATGGCAAGGTGGTGTCAGATTTGAGGGCGCAAACTGCAGATCGAGAAGAATTATTCACAGAGGAAGAACTACTGGCTTGGCCTATTGATGAATAAATGGTCACACAAGCTATGACAAATTACCAGCACGCAATGAGATAAGTATGCAAAACGAATTGTTCCAAAAAGCTCAAGGCGCAGGCTTTTTTAGAAAGCTATATTATTATACCAAATTGAGTGGTCCAGGTTGGGTGCAAGCTGCAGTTACACTTGGAGGTGGCACATTAGTAGGAGCGCTTTATTTAGGAGTTGTAGGTGGCTACCAGTTTTTATGGTTGCAACCTTTGGCAATGCTGTGTGGTATTATCATGTTATCTGCTATCAGCTATGTGACTCTGTCTAAGGATAAGATTGAAGATCGCCCTTTTGAATTAGCAAAGAAGCATGTATCTCCTGTTTTAGCTTGGGGGTGGTTGATTGCAACGATAATTGCTGATGTGGTTTTTTGTGCTGCACAATTTGCACTTGGTGCTGATGCGATTCAAGGAAATCTTGGAGGAAGTAGCTTGCCACCATTTTTAATTACAGGCGTCTTATTCTTTGTTGCTTTCTATTTGATTTATTTATTTTCTGGAGAAGGAAAAGCAGCAAGAATTATTGATGGTTTGATAAAGGTATTAGTGGCTACTATTGTTTTGGCATTCATGGGAGTAGTCATCGTTTTGGTGTGGAATGATGCTATTCAATGGGGAGAATTATTTAAAGGCTTAATTCCTGATTTTTCTGCATTGTTTAAACCTACAGAATCTTATGCTTCAAGTATTAGTGGTACAGGGGAGTATAGTACTTTTTGGAACGATTACATTTCTGATAGTCAAAGAAATATAATCATTGGAGCATTTGGAACTGCTGTCGGAATCAATATGACTTTCCTGCTACCATATTCTTTAATGAAAAAAGGGTGGAAAAAAAAGCATCGAGAGTTATCTCGATTTGATCTGATATTGGGATTACTCATTCCATTCATTTTGGGTGCTTCAGCGTTAATCATTTCCACTGCATCCCAATTTCATGCAAAGAAAGACGGTTATGTTAGCGAAGCAGCCTATCATCAGGTATTGGATGCCAGATTAAAAGCACAACACTTGAATTTTGCGACACTCGACCAATCTAGAATTGTACAACTCAGAGAAGCTGTGCCACAGTCGGACAAAGATCTATCCGTGATGTTAGCCAAGCGGAATGCGAATGATCTTGCCAATGCACTAAAACCGTTCCTAGGCAATTGGTCACAACTAATTTTCGGAATTGGGATTCTTGCCATGGCACTAAGTACCATGTTGGTCCATATGATGATGAACGGCTATGCTGTGAGCGAAGCATTTGGACAGCCTGGAAAACGCAAGCTGTTTTTGATTGGTGCAGTGATACCTGCAATTGCTGGTTTCTTCTCTCCATTAATTTGGAATGGTGCAGCTAAAACTGCTCTTGCTGTTCCTGCTTCAGTAATTGCAACAACCTTGTTACCTATTGCCTATCTTATGTTTCTATTGTTGATGAATTCTAAAAAAGCCATGGGTGAAGAATTGCCCCGCAATCGTATTCTTATCAATGTACTGATGTTTGGAGCAACAGGTATCGCAATATTCGCATCCATTTGGGCTCTACTTGGTAAATATCAAAGTACAAATACTTATGATCATCAATTTGGATTGTTTGGTCTGATAGGCTTGCCAATAATGGCGTTGATTGGGGTTATTGGATTTTTGAGAAAAGAGGCAAAGAAATAAATCAATTGATCAGAGTTATTGGATTAATAATTTTAATGTTGCACATATGTTATCATTCGGAATTATAGGTGGAGGCATGATTGCTAATTTTCATGCACAAGCGATTCAGGCGATGAGTAAGGGAAAGTTGGTAGCGATCTATGCCCGGAATGAAGAAAAAGCGCGGGCACTAGGTACAAAGTACAATTGCAAAGCATATCACAATCTGGATGACATGTTAGCGGATAGTACCATAGATATAGTTACAATAGCTACTCCTTCAGGTGCGCATTTAGAACCTACAATATCTGCGGCAAAGGCAGGTAAACATGTTGTTTGTGAAAAGCCTCTAGAAATTACACCAGAAAGAATCAGGGAAATGATACACGTCTGTAAGCAACAAAATGTAGTGCTAGCTGGGATTTTTAACAGGCGATTTAATCCAGCGGTAAAAGCGTTTAAGAAAGCAATTGATGATGGCCGTTTCGGGACCTTGACACTTTGTGACGCCTATGTCAAATGGTATAGGACACAGGAGTATTATGAGTCAGGAGCATGGCGAGGTACTTGGGCTTTGGATGGTGGTGGTGCATTAATGAATCAGTCCATTCATACGATTGATCAATTGATCTATTTGGCAGGTGACATCAAAAGACTTTCGGCATCCACAACTTGTTTGATCCATGAAGGCATAGAAGTAGAAGATACAGCAGTTGCAATTTTAGAATTTGAAAGTGGAGCCAGAGGAGTGATCCAAGGAGCAACATCTTGTTGGTCTTCTCATGGGCATCCCGCAGAAGTACATATTTGTGGTAGCATTGGATCGGTGTTTATGAGTGACGAATCTTTTCGAGTATGGGATTTCAAAACTCCAGCACCAGAAGACACTGTTGTAAGAAATAATTTGATGGAAGGCGCTTCTAAAGGTTTGGGGGCAAATGATCCTTCTGCAATTAATTTTGATGGGCATTTGCGTAATTTTGAAAATGTAGTAGAGGCGATAGAGACAGGTGAAGACCCTTTGGTTACTGGCGAAGAAGGATTAAAAGCTGTCAAAGTTATTGATGCTATTTATCGAAGTGCAAAACAAAATGGTGTCTGGATCAATTTATAAATGAAGATGAAGTTATCAGGATTCACAGATGAGGCTGCAAATGATTTAACAGGACAAATCAATGTTACCAAAGCATTGGGATGGGAATATCTATCTGCTCGTATGATCGATGGTACAAATATTCATGACCTACCTGAGGATAAATTCCAACATGTATGTGAACAACTTGAAGCTTCTCATATTCAAGTTGCAGAGTTTGGTACCATGATCGGTAGTTGGGCTAAGACAATACATTCTGATTGGGAACAGACCTTGGCTGAAATCAATCGTTGCATTCCCCGAATGAAGCGATTAGGTGTTCGTTTTGCACGTATCATGTCATATGCTCAGTGTCCGTGGGGTGAAGATCAGTTTGAAAAAGAACGCTTCAAAAGAATAAAGGAAATCAATCGTCGATTTGCTGATGATGGACTCATTGCTATGCATGAGAATTGTATGAACTGGGGAGGATTTTCAGCAGAGCACACATTAAGATTATTGGAGGAAATTCCAGATCTAAAATTAGTTTTTGATACAGGTAATCCAGTTTTTCAAAGAGATCGATCTAAGCCGGAACCTTATCCATGGCAAAATGCATTCGAATTTTATCAAAAGGTCAAGCATGCCATTGTTCATGTACATATCAAAGATGGTATCATGCACAAAGAGGAAGGAGAACCGGAATATACGTTTGCAGGAGAAGGGCAAGGGTTTACAAAAGAAATTGTATCTGATCTGGTGTCTACTGGTTATGATGGAGTTATAGCAATCGAACCTCATATCGGAAAAGTATTTCACACAGAAGAAGTAGAAACAAATCCACAAAGGGATTACGATTTGTATCTAGAATATGGTCAGCGTTTTGAAAAACTTGTAAAAGACTGTCAAGTTGCTTAACTGAGAAAGAGAATTTCGTTTGTCGTGAACTTCTTTTGCTCCTTTGGTAGTAAGCTCCTTTTGTGGTGAAACAAATATATTCATTGAAGTAATTTCAATATTTATTTTTTTGCAAATTAAGATTATGTTGAAGTTTAAATAATTTTGCAACTCGTATTTGAATTTAAAAATGCAAAGACACATACCAATTAAGGGCTCTTACAATATTCGAGACATAGGCGGCTATAAAACAAAAAATGGCGGCACTATAAAATGGCGAAAACTTTTTCGATCTGCCTTACTAACTCATATTGACTTAGGCGATGCAGATCAGATGGAGTCTTTACATATTTGTTCTATTTGTGATTTTAGAACATTAGACGAACAAGCAAACAGTCCTGACATATGGAGCAATCTTGAAAAGATTAGAACCTATCCGTTGCCAATAGGCCATGGAAGAGTTGATAAATTTAAAGAGGCTAAGTCAGAAGACTTTCAAGAAGGAGAAGGACACTATCTTTATAAAGCAAATCAAAGCTATGTAACCACACACGCACATCAATTTAAATCTTTTTTCGACGTATTATTGGATGAGTCTAATTATCCAATACTATACCATTGTACAGCAGGTAAAGACAGAACCGGCTTTGCGACCTATTTATTATTATCGCTTTTGGGAGTTGATGAGAAAGTGATTTTAGAAGATTACTTATTGACGAATGTTTACTTAGATGATTTTGCTACCAAAATGTCAAAAATAATATCTAAGGATGTGGGTATAAATCAAGTATTGATAAAATCAGTTTTCCAGGCAAAGGCATCATTTTTAAAAGGTGCAACTGATGCCATAAAATCTAACTATGGGAATGTAGATGTTTTTATTAAGAAAGAACTTGGAATTGGTGCTGCTGAAAAGGAAAAGCTTTTTGAACTGTTGGTCGAATAAAGATTTCATGTTCACTTACAGGACAGGTTATCACTCTTTAGGACCTAATAAATTAGATGACGAGTACAGATAATTAAGTCTAAGTGGTTTCAACCACTTTTAAATAAAATAAAATTAATTTCCATCAGTACAGCCAAAGTTATCCACTACAAACTCTTGCACAGTAGCAGTATTAAAACCAGGCAATAACGTTATCGTATTGTTTGCATGAAATCCCGTAATACCACCATTTTGTAGAATACCAGAACTTTCAATTCGATCATGTGCATCATACTGAGCTGATAATATAAGCTGAGGTGCACCTCCACCTAAATGAGTGTCATCTAGAAATGGCGGGCAATTATCTACACAGACTACAGTATTATCACAATCACAAATCTGTAGTGGTATCCCATTATCAAAACGGTCTTTTGCAGGAATGCTATTTACATTAGCTACTCCAAAACCGAGTGTGGGGAAACCATATCCATTTAAAAAAGACGGGAAACTAGTGAGATACAAACTTGTAGGAATTAATGCATCGGAAGTATTTGCTACAATTCCATTTTCATCATTGCTGTGAATCCAAGTATCCATCACTGAAGAATGTACTGTTATTGAGGTGTTGCCACCAGTAAGTTCATTTGCAACAATGTTTTGATTGTGTGAATGATCGAATACTGCAATATCTGACTGTTCGACTCTATTTCGAAACATTGTATTCCCAGGTCCTACAGGTCCCCAAAAATCTGAAAACGTGGCTTCTTGAACAATGTTAGATTCAAATAAATTCATTGTTGGAAAATGTCCATGCATAGAAATATCAGGAGGGATATTCGTACTGCTATTTGACCAATATGGATCAGTGCTGTAGTTGTATGCAAATACGTTACCCGTTGCACCGACTTGCACGAGCATGGCATGTCTAAGGGTTTCAAAAATATTATTTTCAACCAGACAAGACGTAACATGCCTACTCATATTCACACCATATCCGTGACCGCCGCCTCCATAATCATGTGAATGATGAAAATAAGAATCTCTGATGGTACAATCTATTGCCTGATTGAGATCAACATGTGAACGAAAGGTCATATTCGTTTCAACATTGCGCACCCAACAATTTGCCGCATTTTTCATTTCAATGATGTGGTCATCATTTGCATCTAGGCGTTCTAAATATATGTTTTCGATTCCCACATTTTCTATCAAACCCAAAGGTCTTACTTCTGGTGATAAGGCAGAATTAAAACCATAATAAATGGGTCTGTCAAGGCCAATGGTATTTCCATTTACAGCAGTCACCTTAAACATTTGACCTACCGAATGATCAGCCCATGAAACATCCCACTGAGGATCTGTAAACATCAATACAGGGTCATTCTCTTGTTGCAGTTGTATGTAATCTCCAACATCGATGTTGCTAATATTTGCAACAGTTATAGCCGTACTTCCTTTTTCGAATCCTCCAATGACTGCCCGATAGGACCCATACTCAAAGGTTAGAATTTCAATGCAAGGTAGGTTTGAACCTACATTAAATATTAATCTAGTATTGGAAGGACATTCTCCACGAAGGACAACTCCTTCGGGCATTTTTAAGCTACCATTAATTCTATAAGCTCCTGAAGGAACAAATACAGCTTGGCCTGGCTGGGCAGCAGCTAAAGCATTTTGAAACGCACCTAAATTATTAGTTACACCATTACCGTTTGCACCATAGTTCAACACATTGATTGCGTTTGGTACTGTTGGGATTCCTCCAATAATACCTGCATCAGACCAATCAATCGTGTAGTTTGTGTCAAATAGGCCAGGATTGGTTTGAGGGATCTCTGGAATAATGCTGATATTATCAAAATAGTAATGAGCTACAGAAGTCCCAAGTTTGAAGGCAAATCTCACATCGGAGCTTGTGACAGGACTTTCAAAAGTAAATGTAAATTCTTGCCAGTTGGTAGTGGCAGAAAAGCTGTGAGTTGCATAATTGGTAAATGGAGAAGAATCCTGATGAACTTCGACAACAAAGTCTTGACTTGTATCGCTTTTGAGATAAAAGGATACCTCATAGTTCTGTCCTGTAGTCAATGTAAAGCTGGTGTTTTTCACCATGATCTTATAGAATGCAGCATCTGATCCTATACTAGTAATGTCCACCTCTCCGCTTGCATTTCCAGCATACACATCAGTAGTTGTCGTTTGAAAACTTGCAAAATATCCAGTACTGTTGTCAAACCAATAGCCCCATTCAGCTAAGCCCGATTCAAAATCACCATTGGTTACGATATTGGATTGACTTGATAGATTGCCGACTATCAAAAAGAAGTTTAGTATAAAACCGATAGTAAGTTTCATAAGGATATATTAAGTATGAACAAATTGTAATAGGGAAAGGAAGTTTAAAGTAGAAATTTATAAAGTAATAGCATAAATCCTAGCATATTTCTTTTCTGATCGAATGTTAAGATGACATTACCTTCTTTAATAATTGTAAAGAGATAAGTCTAGTCAATATACTTTTTGTTTAAATTCAATGTTTAAAGAGTTCTACAAATATTAAATACACATGGAAAAGAAACTATTAATCCAATACTTCTACGAAAAAGAAACAACTATTCCTGATAGTCCTTTTTTGAATCAGCCCTTTGGAGATAATTGGGAAATGTATACATGGGGAGAAGTCGGTCAAATGGCTAGGAAAATTGCCAACTATATATCGCAACAAGGTTTATCTAAAGGAAGCAAAATCGGTCTTGTATCTAAAAATTGCAGAGAATGGGTAATCACTGATTTGGCAATCATGATGGCTGAGATGGTGTCCGTACCATTTTTTCCAACTTTAAATGGCGACCAACTAGCGGAAGTTCTTGAGATTGGAGATATTGAATTGCTGTTCGTAGGGAAGACAGAAGTTTGGGAGAGTATGAAAACAGGTATACCACAAAACATGCCTGTTGTTCGTTTTCCGCACTATGAGGATTGCAGCAAGATAGACATTGGAGTTGATTGGAATGAAATAATAGAATCCACTGAGCCAATAGAAGGTAACCCTGCAGCTGGATTAGATGATATGTGGACGATTATCTTTACATCAGGAACAACTGGCACACCGAAAGGAGTAATGCACGATTATAATAATGTACATGAGATCATTCAATTTAATCGATCAGATAATCCCTTAAGGATCGCATTGGATGGCAACATGCGACAGTTCTCCTATTTACCATTGAATCATATTGCAGAACGCCTGTTGTTGTTGACATGTATCGCTTTTGGAGGACAAATATTCTATACGGAAAACATGGAGAGATTTGCTATTAATCTAAATCAAGCTAAACCAACTGTGTTTTTTGCAGTACCTCGAATCTGGACAAAATTCATGCAAGGAGTTTTAGCAAAGATGCCACAAGCGACATTGGATGCTGTGCTTTCAGATCCAGAAAAAGCGCCTGTTGTTAAACAACAAATTTTGTCTCAATTTGGCCTTCAAAATTCAACCTCTAATATTTCTGGTGCAGCACCAATCGCTCAAGCTACAAAAGACTGGTGGGCTAAATTAGGATTGCCAATTGGTGAAGCATTTGGCATGACAGAGAATTTTGCTTTTTGTAGTTTCTTGCCAGATGATGTAGACAAACCTGGTTCAGTTGGCCAAGCTTACTCTGGTACTGAAGTGAGGATCGATGACCAAACGGGAGAAATTTTGACAAAAGCTCCGTGGACGATGCAAGGCTATTATAAATCACCAGAAAAAACTTTAGAAACTTTAGCTGATGGTTGGTTGCACACAGGAGACAAGGGAAAAGTTGATGAAGAAGGTTATTTATACATTGTTGGACGTGTTAAGGATACATTTAAAACTGCCAAAGGCGAATTTATAATTCCCACTGAGGTGGAAGATAAATTTAGCAAGAACAATGATATAGAAGTGATGTGCCTATTAGGTTTGGGCATGCCTCAACCAGTGCTGGTAGTCGCACTTTCAGAAATAGGTCTTTCTAAATCTAAAGATGCTATTGAAGCAAGCCTGACTGAATCCTTGCTTGCAGCAAACGAGGTGTTACCAAATTATACCAGAGCATCAACTGTAGTCATTTCAAATAAAGCATTTGGAGTGGAGGAAGGAACGTTAACACCTACGTTAAAGGTGAAGCGGAGTCAAGTACATGAAATGTTTAAAGAAAAATTGCACGACTATTGTACCTGTGATGATACAATAGTTTGGACCTAAACTGAGCCCAGATGTGATTTGAACCAAAGTGTTATGAAAGAAAAATATGGACATTTTATTAATGGAAAATATGTCGAATCCAAAAGTGGTAAATATATTGATAGCATCAATCCGCATGATGCTTCTGTCATAGCACAGATTACAGAAGGTGATTCGGCTGATGTAGAACAGGCAATACAAAGTTCAAAAAAAGCACAGGAATTATGGAAGAATATGCGTGCTTTAGAAAGGGGTAAGATTTTGATTAACGTCGGACGAACTCTTAGAGAAAACATTAAACGATTAGCTGAAATCGAATCACGTGAAATGGGAATGCCTATCACAGCTGTTTTAGGTTCGATGGAAACGGCAGCTAATTATTTGGAATACTATGGAGGTCTGGCTCCTTCCATTCAGGGAGAAACACTTCCAATGGGACCACAGACTCATGCTTATACATTACATGAACCCTATGGCGTTATTGGTTTAATCACACCTTGGAACGCTCCACTCAATCAAACGACGAGAGGGCTTGGACCTGCCTTAGCTGCGGGCAATACGATCGTACAAAAGCCAAGTGAGCACACCTCATTGACAGCATTAATTATGGCGGAATTAGCAGTGGAAGCTGGATTGCCAGCTGGTGTGTGGAATGTGGTGACTGGCTATGGCAATGATGTTGGAGATGCCATCGTAAGACATCCAGGCACCAATAAAGTTTCGTTCACAGGATCGTTGCGTACTGGGCAGGTCATTGGAAATGTAGCAGCAGAAAAGGTGATGCCTGTCACTTTAGAATTAGGAGGGAAGTCTCCAAATATCATTTTTGAGGATGCTGATTTGGAAAAAACAATTCCGGGAGTACTTGTTGGCTTTTCTGCTAATAGTGGGCAAATCTGTTCGGCTGGTACACGAATTCTTGTTCAGAAAAGTATCTATGATACATTCTCAGAAGCACTTGCTAAAGCTGCCTCTACTATCCCAATTGGGATAGATGAAACATTTCCATCTTTAGGGCCATTAGCGAATAAAACACAATATGAAAAAGTGCTTGATTATTATAGCGTAGCAAAAGAAGAAGGTGCCATTGCATTAACTGGTGGAGGACCTGTTGAAGAGACTAAAGGATATTATGTAAAACCCACAGTGTACACAAATGTGAATGCTGATATGCGCATATACAAAGAAGAAATTTTTGGCCCTGTTGGCGTATTAATTCCATTTGAAACAGAAGAAGAAGCGATTCAAATTGCAAACGATTCAGAATATGGATTGGCAGCAGGGATATGGACACAGGATGTCAGTAGAGTCCATCGAGTCGCTTCCAAATTACAAGCGGGTCAGATTTATGTCAATTCTTATTTTGACAGTGGAGTAGAAGCACCATTTGGTGGTTACAAGAAGAGTGGAATCGGTAGAGAAAAAGGAATGATTGCCATTAAGAATTATTTGCAGGTGAAGAGTGTGATTGTGAAGTTGTGAATTTAGGGGTATTATTTTTTCACCACAAAGGAGCAAAAAGAAACACAAAAAGAACACAAAAGGTAGAATTGATTTACCTCGTTTGACGTCCAAATTCTTTTATGCCTTAAATTTTTTTCACTACAAAAGGAATAAAAGAAACAAAAGTTTGGGCACAAAAGAGATTCATTCAGTCGGGATATAAGACAAAAAAGATAGAAATTGAACTAGATAAATGATACATTGAGACAATCAATGAAAGAGTAGTATGTTTACTTTAAGTGGTAGTAATTAAATAAAAAATATGAGTGATTATTTGTCAAATTTATTTTCCCTTAAAGGGAAAACAGTATTAGTAACAGGTGGTTCCAAAGGCATTGGATTAATGATGTCTACAGCTTTGATAAAGGCTGGAGCGAAGGTGTATATTTCTTCACGGTCCCAAGAGAGCTGTGACGAAGCTGCAAAGAGTTTAAATGAAATAGGGGAGTGTGTCTCATTGCCTTATGATTTATCAACTGTTGAAAACATCCAGTTGTTGGCAGACCAAATTGCAGAGAAAGAAGACAAGTTGGATGTGTTGATCAATAACTCTGGTAGAACTTGGGGAGAGCAAATTGAAAAGTTTCCGGAAAAGGGTTGGGATTCTGTCATGACGCTGAATGTCAAGTCTCCATTTTATCTCGTTCAACGGATGTTACCTCTCTTAGAAAAAGCTGGAACGAAAGAAGACCCTGCACGTATCATCAATATTGGTTCTGTCGCTGGAATGATGGCAGAAACCCAACAGGCATATTCCTATATGGCAAGTAAGGCAGCCATCAATCACTTAACCAAAGGATTGGCTAAGGATTTAGTTGGTCGCAACATAACAGCAAATGCTATCGCACCTGGATTTTTTCCTAGTAGAATGACTCGCCATATTACAGGCAACGATGATGTCATGAAATATGCAATGTCAATCGTACCAATGGGTAGAATGGGTAAAGAAGAAGAGATTGGTAGTTTAGCCATTTATCTATCTTCAAAAGCGTCCGCATATATCACGGGTGCAATCATTAACATGGATGGTGGCGCAGTGATTAGTAAGTAGAGTAGTTTGAAATTGGTTTTTAACCATAAAAAGATCGGCAAGAGGAACGGAGTCCCTTGCCTCAGGTTATTATAGATTTTTAACCATAAAAAACGAATGCTACCTTTTGTTCCTTTTATGGTGAAAAAAATACAACATCCATCACCTCAACGACTTATAATGACTAC
>CAYNMW010000107.1:0-15829 GCA_964398295.1 uncultured Saprospiraceae bacterium
TGAAACTGGAAAGTTCATACATGATGGTGAACTAGTAGATAATTTAGTTGAATCTATCATGATTGACTATAAGGTTCTATTAGAAAGCACAGTAAACCTTCCATGCACAGGTATAAATATTTATTTTGATACAAACTAATGAGAATAATAAACTTGGCAATCATACTCCTTGCTGGGATGCTACTTGTATCTTGTACAAATAAAAAAGATAACGTAATAGGCACATTCTTTACTTTATACAAACATACCCTCGCAGGAGAAGCTGAACATATAGATAAGTTTGTAACCGCAAAGTCAGATGTATTCTTAAAAGAGTTAACGAGTATACCAGAACCGAATCTACAAAACATACTAGATCTCGGAGAAAAGTACAAAATCAAAGACTTACTTTTTACTTACTATTTTAAATACAGGAAGGAAATAGACACGCACAATACATCCGAATCCTTTTACAACTTTCTAGCTATTGAAGGCGCTCCTCTATTTGACGCTTCAGAATTGTATCAAGTGAACAAAGAAAAATCGAGAGTAGCTCCTGATATCTATATAGCCGTTTATAAAACGCAGTATGGAAACAAGTATTTAAATTGGATCAGACTAATTGAAGAAGATGCAGGTATAAAATATGATTTACTCTATACACTCGAACTCTTTAACAAAGAAATGAAAAAGCTAAATGACAATGCATTTAACGACTGGAATGGAGGATCAAAATTTGAGTTTTATCAAGAGATTGTCAATATGACTAGTTATCATGGAATTGACCATGAAATTCTAAAAGTCAATAGAGAAAAAATCCTAGAAATGTTGAGTGAATCTGCATTGAATTAAGCAAGAGTAGCTAATCTGACGTCCTACAACCTCCATAAATAGAATGCAACTACCTAGCTTCAAATATGTGAGTTTCGTCTGAAACGCAGTAAGTTTACTAACTTTCAGACAAAACTCAGTAAATTTATTTTAGATATTCGGTATCGAGTTTCGTCTGAAACGTACTACTTTTAGTAACTTTCAGACGAAACTCATATAATTTATAATGAAATTAATAGGAAGAGAAAGAGAACAAGAAATATTAAAACAAGCCACTCAAAAGGATTCATCTCAACTAATAGCGGTATACGGAAGGAGAAGAGTTGGGAAAACCTATCTCATTGAAAATACATTAGCCAAAGAAATTGTATTCGATATAATTGGAATAAATGACGCGAGCATACATACACAACTTAGCAACTTCAAAGCACAAATTACAAAACGGTCTAAAAAGTTCAACAACACCCTAACTCCTCAAAATTGGTTGGATGCTTTCCGATTACTTGAAGAATATATTGAGAGCAAAGGGAATAAGAAGAAAGTCATCTACATAGATGAATTTCCTTGGTTCTGTAGCCAAAGATCAGAGTTCCTACCTGTATTCGAACACTTTTGGAATAACTTCTGCGCAAAACGAAATGACCTAATCGTCATTGTATGTGGCAGTGCAGCTTCTTTCATGGTCAATAAGGTAATAAACAATAAAAATGGCTTGCACGGAAGAATATCTACAACAATACGCCTACTACCATTTAACCTTTATGAAACTAAGGTCTATCTCAAGTACAAAAAAATCAACTGGGATCTTTATGATATTCTACAATGTTATATGGTACTAGGCGGCATTCCACACTATCTCAACCAACTTGACAAACGATACACATTAGCACAGAACATTGACAGGCTTTGCTTTGAGAAAGGAGGTCAGTTGGTCAATGAATTTGACCAAGTACTATTATCATTATTCACAAACTCTTCGATTCATAAAAGCATAATAATTGAATTGGCAAAAAAAAGGAAAGGGCTGTCTAGAAAAGTTCTTAACCGTAATCTAGGTAAAGGAAATAATAAAGCATTCACAGATGCGATCAATGAATTAGAACAATCTGGATTCATCTTGGAAGCCCCATCTTTTGATCAAAAAACAACTAAAAGCTTATTTAGACTAAATGATGAATTCTGTTTCTTCTATCTAAAATACATACAGCCAAATAAGAACCAAGGAAAAGGCACTTGGCTCCACCTGTACAACTCTCGATCATTTGATTCATGGTCAGGATTTTCATTCGAAATGCTATGTATGAAACATACGTCACAAATCAAGAAGGCTCTCGGAATCTCTAAAGTTAGAACAACTGCGCTCAGTTGGGTCTCAAAGGAAGCTCAAAAAAGTTATGACAAATCAGGCGCTCAAATAGACATGTTATTAAAAAGGCAGGACAGAAGAATTGACATTATCGAAATGAAATTCTACAATAAGCCTTATTCTATCACTAAAGGCTATCGAGACCAAATAATCAATAAAAGAGATGTATTTGAAGAAGAAAGCAATCCTGATGAAGCTCTAGCTCTTATAATGATAACGACAAAAGGCATCAAGAAAAACATACACAGTAATATATTGACAGACTCATTACAAATGGATGTCCTTTTCGAAAAAGACTAAATCGATCATCAATTCATATAGTCTAAAACTAATTGTTACCTCTAAATATAACGGACTGGTCTTGTTTCCCAGTTTCAATATTATCATCAACTGATTCCACAAAATCTGAAATAGATCCAAACTCATTTCGGTAGGTGATACCAAAACCGTTTTTATACTTTCTGCCAAAACCTTCTGTTTCATCATAGTCAAAGCGACTATAGACCTGGAGCTTTAATTTTCGATCATCTGTGATGAAATAGTCAAGGATAACATCTCCTACAACATAACTCTCTACACCGAAGGTTGGCTCCCAAACATAATTACCACCGAGATTCAAAACGAAATTTTCATTCTTAAAATAGTACCGCGTATTGATATCAAGCTCATCTGGAAGGAAGTTCTTTTCTTCTTCCACATCTACATCAAACGGATTCTGATTGTCACTCAAGCCTATATCGATATCCACTCCTTTTAAAAATGAATCATCGCTTAATCCTTGCGAAAATAAATCCGTAAGAACCAATCCCAATTGACTGGTGAAAAATTCTGTTACGTTATTGGAAACTGCTGTCAAGGAATTTGATCCTGATATATTTGACAACGGATTATCGTATGGTAAGAAATTTTTGAAGACCAACAAACCTACCACTTGATTATTGATACCGTTTTCTGTGGCTCGTAGTGTTCGCATTTTACTATCTGTATAAGACTTCAATTCACCAGTTACTTGTGGAAACTCAATATCAAAATTGACATCTGGTTTGTATAAAGTTCCTTCCAACAACAACTGCAAATTGATATCAGTTCTGTTACGCGCTTCTTGCTCTTGCTGCTGAGAACCAGCAGTCAAAAATTCCTGAAGGAAGACATTTAATGGTGCTCGTACACCTGTATACTCTGCTTCGACATCTATGGTGGCATCAAATGGATCTCCAGTCCAACGCAGCGTTCCTCCCTCTTTGATAACAAATGGTTTTGCAATCAATCCATAGGCAGAAAACAAATATTCACCTCCAGTAACATTATAATCACCAAATGCCTCAAAAATTCCAGTTCTTGTTATGGACAAATTTATATTCCCATAACCATTGCCCTTCAGTATCTCTCCAACTCTTTCGTCAAATATAATTTCCACACTAGCATCTTCTGTGACTTCAAGATTCATTTCAAAGTTTAAGCCCAACAGCTGATATCGCTCTTTGAAATCAAGTTGTTCTTCCTCTAAGGTATCAGTCGCTGATTTGAATCGGATAAAGCTTTGATCATAGTCTACGACAGCATCAGTAATCGGAAAGGATAATTTTGCTGTAGGAGCAGTAATCGCATCTACAAAGATGTCTGCTTCGCTAAATGGGCCAGCAAAATCAACTGACATATCACCTTCTCCTAAACCATAATATAATGGGTTGTCTTTTTTGGTCGTATTTAGTCCAATGAAGTTTGGTGAAGAGACATTTATATCCAAAGTAAAATCGGCGAAAAATTGATGATTAAGCCCACCATCCATAATAGCTGTGTTTCCTTTTACATCAGTCATTTCTACACCAGTAGCGTCAATGAACGTTTCATCCAGCTTAATATATTGATCGTCTATTGAATAGACTGCTCCCAGATAATCTACTTTCGTTGTGCCATTTTGCACATAGGCATTGCCATCTAATTGTAAATCAGCAAAGTCACCAAAAATTCGGGCATCAATATCTACAACTCCTGATGTTTGCGAGATACCATCTTGAATGATGTATTCAAATATTGATAGTGGATAATCATCCATATCTACAATCACATCGACTTCCTGCTCTTCTAGATCATAATCACCTACGACCATTACATTTTGTGGCCCTTTTGCAATAACGAATTCTAAGTCTAGTGCATTTACTTCATTTCTTTTTTGAACCTTCAATAACAATTCTCCGAAAGGATCATCATTGACTCTAAAATCTGGTACCTCTGCAAAACCAGTAATGAATTGCTCATTGCCAAATAAGCTATTGACCTTGACATTTATATTTCCTTCACCAGTAAATATCATTTTATCATAATCAATTATAGGGTTCAATAGATCAATATTAAACCGGTACAAATCAACAGATAAACCTTGCTTGTCTACATCATCGAGGACAATAGCTCGATAACTATCCGAAATCATCAGATCTTGCAGGTCCAAGTAATTATTACCAAATACAATTTTATTATTTGGATTGATTAACCATTGCTCATCGAGCATATAGAGTTCATTCTTTTCGACATTGATCTCATATCCTTTTTCATGTGGCACAAGTTGCCCGGAAATTGAAATATTTTGAAAGGAATCGATCTCCTGCTCGGTAACAATATCAAAACTAATGTTGTCTCCTATTGTTTTGCTCTCCAAGCGTAGAGGGTTAAATCTCATTGACTGCACATTGGTGGAATCTATTGTTAACACAAATGACCCTTCATTATTTCGGTTGAATGCCTTCAACTTGACGTTCATGAAATTGATGTCATTGAAGGTAAATTCTGGAGACACAATGTCAATATCGAATTGCTCCTCAGCTGAGTTTACCCAACTTTTCACTCTGGTTTTTACAATGCGTAGATTTTGTACTGATGCTAACTCAAGAATATTTTTGGTGTCTTTTATGTTAGCTGTCAAATCATAGTCGTATTCTTCTTCTATAAAATCGCTTGCAAATTTGAGATTACGTGTATGGTATGGATAGTTTCGCTTCAGAATCTGTAAAAATGTCTGGGGTATTTTGGTCAAATCAAAAATCCCTCTTGCTTCTACTTCGACAATTTCTGAATCAAGTTTGAAGAGCATATTTTTACCACCTAGTGATTTGGAAGTTAATGCTATAGAATCGATAGAATACACAGAATCATTTTTCACAAGAAGCATGTGTTCAAATTGACCAGAACCCACCATTGTTTTCAAATCTCTACCTTCCATATCTAGCATAACATCTCCGGATAATTGAATTCTATCCTTAGAGAGATTCAAAGCATTGAAATCAACATAATTGATATGGCTTTCAAAATTGTACGTTGGTAGCGAGTCGATATTTGTAATCATTCCATCAAATGAAAAACTGATATTTTCATCATCGATTCCAAGATCACCAATTATGGCATTCTTATTTAAATTACCATTGAACTTTATGTTTTTGTACTCATAATCTTTGTACCAAAATGAATTTACTGTTGTATTTAATTTGGCATTTGCGTCATTGAGTACCAATCCTCTTCCTTCGCTAATAACTGCGGTAAGGTCGATTGTTCTGAAATCTTGATTACCCGTCCAGGTAGCCATGTCAAACTCTTGAAGGTCGAGCTGACCTGAGTATGCCAATTGATTAATACCATTCTTAGAATCGAGTCTGACATCCATATCAACACTTCCGAGGTTCGAATTCATTGACCCATATAGAACAAAGTCTGTTAGAAAACCATCGACCAAGCCCTGAAATGAAATATGACCTAGCTTAGAAAAATTTTCTGGCAATGTTAATCCTGGTATGATTGTCTCAAGATCCGTAGCAGTGGTTTGTAATGTCTCTATAGTTAAGTGTATGCGTTCTTTGTTTCGTTTGTTTATATTTTTTGCCGCTACTGATCCGGAGAATTGTGTATGCTTACCAATATTAATCTGTATGTCTCTGGCATTCAGATTTTCGACATTCCCATTTACCTTACCTCTTACTTTTAATCCATTGTTGATATTCTGTCTAACAAAGGGGACTTCTTTTAATGCGGGGACAAAGTAGAGGACATCTTTGAGAGCAAAATCTACATTTTCAACATTAGCATCAACGAATACATTATTAATGGAGTCTTTGAGATCTGAGAATTGGTTGAAAGACAAAAACAACTGTTGTGATATAGATGAGTTATTTGCTTGTAGCCCAAAATTTGTCATCTCAATAACTTTATCATTGATAACCAACGAATCACACCGGAATGCATCAATGGCAAATGATGTATTGACTAATCCAGACAAATGTTTAAGTGATGTATTGACGCTGCCGGCGGATGAAAGTTGAGAATCAGTAATCTCAATATTTAATTTGTCTACCTTAAAACGATCTTTGTCGAAAAAGGACAACTCGACACCTTGTTCATCTGCAGTTGTTTTTTCCACATACCCATCTTTAATAATTAGTTCATCTACATAGAAATTAATAATGTCTGCTTGCTTAGAATCTGATGTTGCATTTAAATCAAGTTCAACATCATCATCGACCGTAATGGATTGACCTGTTTGAATTTTGATGATGGGTTCTTCCAGGTACAATCGTTTGATATCAAACATGTGGTTTGGGATATCAATATTTCTGACATCTACTATTCCATGTTTAATAGCAAAATGCTGAGCACTTTCAGAATTTTCATTAATAACTTTTACAGCAATATCGTCAAGGCTCAATCCTTCGAAAGACATCATTGTCGGACTGTCTGTATCTTTAGCAGAATTTGCATCAGAATTAAAATGTAACAGTAGTTTTTCCAGATTGGAGGACTCATCTCCTTTTCTTGTGATAATATTTACCTGAGCTCCTTCCAAAAATATTCGATTGAACGAAAGGTCTTTCATCAAGACCGAACGCAAGCTACTTCCAAAGGATGTTGAAAATCGTTTACTATAAATTAGTGTGTCACCTACCTCGTCTTCTATATAGAGCTCTTTGACTATTGCTCCATCAATCAAGGAGAAATGAACCTCCCCAACTTCCACTTTTGATCCAATATCATTTGACATTCGTGTGGCCACCTTATCCACGACAAAGTTTTGTACGGAAGGAATCTGTATTAAGAAGGAGAGAAGGAAGAAGAGTAAAAAGAGAAACAAAACGAAAAACAGCACATACCTTAACCATCGCCTTTTCGGAGAACGTCCATCACTGACCTGTACTTTCTTTTCCTTGGACAAATTCGTTTAGATTTTTCTATAGCGTAATAACACAGAATATATGCCAGAGATCTGATAAAAGCTCGCAATTAACAGATAATTAAATGGCATTTGAAGCGCAAAACACTTTCTGGTGCAAGGTAATTGATTCTTTAGCTTCTTGCACATCATGAACACGAAGAATTTTGGCTCCATTTTGAAGTGCGATCATATGCAATGCTGTGGTGCCATTCAAAGCATGAGCTGAATCTCTTCCTATTACTTTGTATATCATGGATTTTCTTGACAATCCAGCCATTAATGGTTGATCTAACAGCTTAAAGACTGCAAACTTATTCAGTATTTCATAATTCTGTTCCACTGTTTTACCAAATCCGAATCCAGGATCTATGATCACGTCGTGAATGCCTTTTTGTCTGCACTCCTGTAGCTTTTCTTTAAGGAAGCTTAGGATATCCAATACTACATTATCATATGTTGGATTTTCTTGCATAACTTTTGGTGTCCCCAGCATGTGCATTAAGACGTAACAAACAGTACTTCTTCCAACCACTTCTATAAGTTCGGGGTCAATCGAACCGGCAGAAATATCGTTAATCATATCAATTCCCTCATCAATTAGCACTTTAGCTACAGATGAATAGAAGGTATCCACAGATAAGATAACATTGGGAAACTCTTTTCTAATAAGCTGTATCATTGGTAGAATTCTAGTCAGTTCTTCATCTGCTGAAATTTTATCTGCTCGAGGTCTGGATGATTGTCCCCCAACATCAATCATAGCAGCTCCATCAGTGATCATTTTTTGAATCACCTGGATTCCATCAGTTGTAGATTCGATTCTACTTCCACGATGAAATGAATCTGGTGTTACATTAACAATACCCATAACTTGGGGAATTCTCAGATCAAGTATTTTACCATTCGCATTGAGGACATTCATACTCAAAAATAGTGAATCAATTAACATATGATTTATGTAAGTAATACCTTTTTCCTTGATACTGTTAAACTCATCAATAAGCTTATTATTTATGTTGAATCTGTTCTTCCATTTCCAATAATTAAATCTATATTCGTCCCATCCTCCTAAGTTTTTTTCCTTTATTAAATTCCAAATTTAAATAGTGTCGTCAGGAGAGCTGCCAACCAGAGAAAATTTGAAGAAAAATATTCTTCAAGATATCATGATTGCAATTGGATTTGCGTCCATTATGATCTATGGCATGTCTCTATATAAGAACCATTCTCCATCCAATACCACTATTGTACAAGAAGAAGTTTATGAGCCAGTACACAAATTTGGATTCAATCTAGATCAGTTTCATTTAGAAGAACTCACCCTACAACCCGACCAATTTCTTGGAAACATATTATACTACAATGGAATCAACTATAGAAAGATTTCAGAACTTGAACAGAAATCCAAGGAAGTATTCAGTGTACGTAAACTCAAAGCAGGAAAACAACTAACAATTGTTAAGGAAGACCCATGTGGTACCGCCAAGTGCCTGGTGTACGAACCAGATCCATTTTCTTATGTGGTCTTTGATTTAAGGGATACGATAAGTGTACAAGAAATAAAAAAAGAAGTAACAATCTGTCAAGAAACACTCTCCGGTGTTATTGAATCTACCTTGTGGGGTGCTATGAGTGCAGGTTCTTCGCCTCATGCTCTTATCAGTAAAATGGAAGATGCTTTAGGATGGAGTGTTGATTTTCCAAGAGCACAGAAAGGAGATGAGTTCAAGATTATCTATGAAATGAAATATATAGATGGAGAACCAGTAGCAGTTGGTGATCTATTGGGTGCATACTATAAAAATGAATCAGAACATTATGCACTTCATTTTGAGAATACTAAATATTCTGGTTTCTATGACTTAGAAGGAAGAGCAACCAAACGTGCCTTTTTGAAGTCACCAGTAAGATCAAGCTATATCTCTTCCAGATATAATCTTCGCAGAATGCATCCTGTACTCAAATACAGAAGGCCACACTATGGTACAGATTATGCTGCAGCAAAAAATACACCAATCAGAGCAGTAGCAGATGGAGTTGTAGAAGTAGCAGGCTATGCAAAAAACAATGGCAATTATGTGAAACTCAGACATGATTCAAAAATCAAAACTCAGTATCTGCATATGAATAAGATTGCCTCAGGTATGAGAAGAGGTACAAAAGTAAAACAAGGCGAAACGATAGGGTTTGTAGGTAAAACCGGATTGGCTACTGGCTATCATGTCTGTTTTAGATTTTGGAAAAACGGAAAACAAGTTGATCATACACGGATGAACTTTCCTCCACCTAAACCAATGGATGCCGAAGATTTACCACAATTCTTCAATCAAAAGAAGAAAATCCTTGACATTATCAAATCGATCCCAGATCCAGTTCGCTCTAATCCTGATGAAGACATCGTAAACAGCAATATGCTGAACAGCTCTATTGGCTCCCTTTCTGTAAAGTAAATCCGAAGGTAGATCCTATCCCCACTGAGCTTCTTACATTAATGTTTTGTCCATGACTTTCTATAATGTGCTTCACGATGGAAAGCCCTAGTCCACTCCCTCCTTGATCTCTTGATCTAGATGTATCTACCCGATAAAACCGATCAAACAAATGTTTTAAATGTTTTTCGCCTATGCCAATACCATTGTCCGAAATTTCAACCAGAATTTTATCATCTAAATTATAGAAGCTGACATAGGTACTACCGTCCTTATCATTATACTTAATGGAGTTCATGATGAGATTATTCATGACCTGTCGTATCCTGTCCTTATCTGCATGCACAAATGTCTGACCACCTGCACCCTCTTTGAATAACAGTTTTATGTTCTTTTTGTTAGCTATAAAATTGAGATCCTCAAAAACCTCTGCTGTCAATAATTTGATATCAAACTTACCTTTAACGAGAACGACATTTCCCATTTCAAGCTGGTGAATGACTTCAAGATCTTCTACAATATTTTGGAGTCTATCTGCATTGTTAGCTGCTTTTTCGACATACTTTTTATTGATCATTTCATCATATAGACCACCATCCAACAAGGTGTGCAGATATCCTTGTATAGCAAATATTGGCGTCTTCAACTCATGAGAGATATTGCCAACGAAATTTCTTCGATAGTCTTCTAAGTTCTTGAGATCTTTGATTTCTCTTTCTGTATCTGCAGCCCATCGTGCAACTTCAGTATTGACCTTGTCAAAATTTCCTTCAATGACCAAATCTTCCTGATCAGCATATTTCTTTTTTGATATAATCTTGTAAATGAGTTTGATCTTTCTAAATACGAACCGTTGTAAAAGATAATTTGTGCTGATGTAACAAATGAATGCAAATACAGCGATCAAAATACCAAAGGTGAGGTATGAAGATCCCAAATTTTGTAAAAACACAAAACTCATCATGAACACCCCCGCAAAGAATGTAATCATTGCAGTCAGATAAATAGCAACCTGTTTTGTGGTGAGGTTTTTAAACATTAGATAAACTTAGATAATAAATTCACCAATTTTGCGCTTCAATAGAGCTCAAAACTCAAATTTGTAGCCAATTCCTTTATATGTCTGAATGTAGTCTTTTCCAATCTTTTCTCTGAGTTTCCTGATATGCACGTCAATCGTACGATCACCAACGATCACTTCTTTTCCCCAGACTTCTGCTAAGATTTCTTCGCGCTTGAATACTTTCCCTGGTTTTGATGTAAGTAATACAAGAAGATTAAATTCCTTCTTAGCTAATGAAATCTTCTCCTCCTCCATATGGACCAAGTACTTTTCTTTGTCAATCCTCAAGTTTCCAAATACCAATTCAGGAGCATTCAATTCGGATCGTTGATTTTTAACGTGTCTTCGCAACAGTGCTTTTACCCGGCTTTTGAAGACATTTGGCTTTATTGGTTTTGTGATGTAATCATCCCCACCATTATCCAAAGCGGCGACTTGTGTAAAGGATTCACTTTTGGCAGATAAGAATGCTATCAGGGTATCTCTAAATACATCATCTTCTCTCAATCTATTGCACACCTCTATCCCATCCATATCAGGCATCATGATATCTAAAATGATCAAATCAGGTTTAAACGAATATGCTTTTTCTATAGCCTCATTGCCTTCATTGGCGGTTTCGATATTGTAATTCTCTTTCTTTAAGTTATACTTTAAGAATTCCAGAATATCCTCTTCATCATCCACTAAAAGAATCTTTGCTTGGTAATCCATGAGTTACTTTGTACTTGATTTAGAATTTAAGTCATTGAGACGTTCCACTACTTTCTTGTGAAGCCCTTTATATCTTTCCATGTCTGTCTGAACGAGCCAAAATAAGGTATCAAATTGTTCTTCGGATAAATCATATATTAAGATAATGTTATCTCTATAAGTATTTGTCAAGCTGTCTCTTATGTGAATTGACTGTTTATTCAATGTAGATTCAGCAACATACATGTCTACCATGACATTGATCAATTTGTCCTCATTTTGTAATACTGGTAGATCTAATTGTTCTTCCTTACAAGAGATCATACAACACAATACGAAAATGAGACTAATACAACTTCTTGGGATATGTAAAAAAGAATACACTTCCATTCGCTTCTGAAACTTCATTCCACTTGTTAACATCAAACTTCACTCCTACAATTCCTGTAGTAGGCACATTCTCAATATAGATAGATGAAAAATGGTTTGCAAAACTCGTAAAACCAGGATTATGTCCAAAAATAGCAGCTCTTTGGTGTTTATCCTCTATTTCACTGATAACCATTAGAATTTCCTCACTTGAAGCATGATATAGATTTTCTTCTTCAATGAAATCGTCAAGTTCTGCTTCAAACGCACTCTGAAATTGTTTTGCTGTAAGTAAAGCTCTTTTTGCAGTACTTGAAACGATGACATCTAGAGAACCGACAGTTTCATATAAATGACTTGCCATTTTCGGTGCATCTCTTTTTCCTCGCTTATTGAGTGGACGATCATGATCTGACAAACCCATCTCTTCCCAGGATGATTTTGCATGTCGGACTAAATAGACTTCTTTCATAGTATAGATCGTAGGCTTACAAAATACGACTAATCCCGATAACTCTTGGGATAATATAGAATGAGTAGATTGAAAATGGTTTTACAAAAAAGGCATAAAAGATTAAACATGCATTGCAGTTTTTTGTGCTCGACCTTATGGAGCCATTCCTATTTGAAATCTGCAAACCATAAAAGGCATAAAAGAATTTGAATCTTTTTTATGCCTTTTTCAATTCCACCAAACTGCATAGCCGATATCCCTTAATTCTTTTGATAGGCTTTTCTCTAACTTTACTGCTTCTGCTCTTTGTAAAGGATTGTAATTATTATACAGACTCGGCCGAAGATATTTACCATATCGTTCAACATAGTAAGAAGATAGTTTATGTCCTTTTTTTGATCTTGCACCTGTCAAATGTTTGTGAAATCGGACCTTTGGGCTATGCGAACTGATGCCTACATATAGGCATTCTAACACACCCTTGTACTGTGGATTAGCAGCTCTGAACTTCCAGTCATTTGTCCATACAGCTTTGTCTAGCTCTACGACATAAATGTGGTGCGATTTTTTGCCTTTCACTAAATGATCAATTTTATACGTGTTAGTACAAATACACTTCCAAAATATAGTCTAGTCTCATTAATTTTTCTAACCTCCTAAATCCAAGGGCTATTCAGTTCTAATTTGCAGACAACCATCATCATAACTTTTATACTTTTACTTAAAATTATAAGCCAATGAATCAAATAGCAGTAATAGGTGCAGGTACAATGGGAAATGGAATTGCTCATGTCTTTGCCATGAATGGGTATCAAGTTGCATTGATTGATATATCGGAGGATGCACTCGCAAGGGCGATGACGACCATTGACAAGAATCTGAATCGGATGGTAACTAAAGATTTACTTTCTGAAAGCGATGCAAGTGAAACAAAAAGTAGGATCCAGACACACACTAGTATTGAAAATGGAGTTGCTACTGCTGACCTAGTGATAGAAGCAGCCACAGAAAATGTAGAACTCAAATTGTCTATTTTCAAAACGATCGATGATGCAGCTCCAGAACAAGCAATTCTCGCAAGCAACACGTCAAGTATCTCTATCACCAAAATTGCAGCTGCTACCAAAAGACCAGAAAAGGTAATTGGCATGCATTTCATGAACCCCGTACCTGTGATGAAATTGGTAGAAGTTATCCGAGGATATTCTACGACAGATGAGGTGACGAAGACAATCATGGAACTGTCTAAATCGATCAATAAAGTTCCGGTTGAAGTAAATGATTATCCTGGATTTGTCGCAAACAGAATCCTATTGCCAATGATCAATGAAGCCATCTATACCTTGCATGAAGGAGTGGCAGGTGTTGGTGAAATTGATACTGTTATGAAATTGGGTATGGCTCATCCAATGGGCCCCTTACAGCTGGCAGATTTTATCGGGTTAGATGTTTGTCTCGCAATCCTGGAAGTTCTCCACAAAGGCTTTGGTCAAGCCAAATATGCTCCTTGTCCTCTGCTAGTGAATATGGTGCAAGCAGGTAAGTTGGGAAGAAAATCTGGTGAAGGATTTTACCAGTATGTAAAGGGCTCAAAAGATGTTGTCATTTCTCCCTCATTCACTTAAGACACTTGCTAATTAGCTCGCTATCAAATCTATTCAAAATGTTAAATCTCATATATCAAGAAAAGCTTAACATATTATTGATCGTATAATTTGAATTCTGTTAGTATCTTAATAAGCTAAATAAGAATTCGTGTACTTTCGATCAGTATACATATCTACAATAATATATCGAGCCCTTTTGCTTAATGTATTTCTTCTATTGAGTTTACTTACAATTGGTCAAATTGCAAGTATAGAAGGCGATAATTTTGATGAAGAACAGACTTATCCAATTGGTGCACTTTCGGCTAAATGGGAATCTGGTAATAAAGGACCAGGTACCGTTTCAAATTCTTATGCTGATCCTGGTGGTTTTTCCTATGGGACCTACCAAATTTCTACAAAGCATGGATACATCAATGATTTTCTACAAAATGAAGGAGCGTCCTTTTGTGATTATTTTGATGAGCTTCAACCAGGAACTGAAGCATTTAATAAACAATGGAGATCAATAGCAAACAAACAAGAACAGATTTTCCACCAAAGTCAACACCAATATATCAAAAGAACTCATTACGATCCTTTTGTTCGAAGACTAAGACTCCAACTGGGCATAGAAATAGAGCAATTTACACCTGTATTCAAGGATGTCCTATGGTCCACATCTGTCCAGCATGGACCATACACTAAAGTTGTCAGAAATGCCTTAACTGGACAAGATCGTGATACACTATCTGAATCAGAACTCATTCAGCTGATATATAAGGAAAGAGCAAGACAAATTGGTGGTCATATGGCATATTTCCCTCGCATCATTGACAGTTGGAAACAGCATATCATCCAACGATTTGAACTTGAGTTAAAGGATGCTTTACAACGGCTTGATGATTATACGGAACAATCCAACGATAGCAATACTACAATTGCCGCAATTATCGAGGATAATTTTCCATCCGAAGCCTCAAAGAAGAGCGTGAATGGTGTCAAGGACCAGTCTTCCAAGCGGATGACAATCGTTGATTCTCTACCAGCCATATCGAGCAGTCGGATCTACCCTTCTCATCTCAGACCTCCAACGAAATCAATCCCAAATCCGATTGACAACACCACTTCTTTGCCCGCACCTGCCAATACTTCATACACTAAACAGGATAATAAAAGTAAATCCTCAGTATTAAGCTCTTCAAAAACATACAGAATTGTCCTGTTGATACTCGACAATCCAAACTATACCTTTACAGATTTACCTGATGGCTCAGTGTATACTGTTTGGGATGAAGGACTCCAATTCTATAAGTACTACTCTGGAAGAAACCTAAGCCTAGAGGAAGCTGAACAGTTAAAAGAAAGTATATATCTAAAGGGATACAGGGTTGGCGAAATTGTAGAACAGTAAAAACTATCATCGCTTCTTTGATAAACCGAATTAGAGGAATATATTTGCACTCGCTTTCCAGAGGTCCCGTAGCTCAACTGGATAGAGCAGCGCACTTCTAATGCGCAGGTTTCAGGTTCGAGTCCTGACGGGATCACCATTTTAATGTTGAATTTTGAATGTTTAATGTTGAATTGGTTTCACATACAAATATTAGAGTTTATACCGATTGCAATGCAATGGAACATCGGGAGGATACTTCTTTTCTAATGTTGAGTGTTTAATTTTGAATGTTGAATGATTGACCTTCCTTTCAGCAGACAATAGTTCAATGATCATTCCTGCAGTTTATCCCGATTGGAATGAAATGGAACATCGGGAAGTCCTTTTCTTAATGTTGAATTTTGAATGATAGATGTTGAATCTCCCTTCATTTACTATTTAAACAAACTAGAGTTTATCCCGAACGGAA
>CAYNMW010000108.1:0-15534 GCA_964398295.1 uncultured Saprospiraceae bacterium
CATGTCAAATTTAATTCGGAGTGATATCTATTTTTAGAGGAATCGTGACAAATGTTATCCTGTTGATAAGCTATAAATATTGATTGTGCTAAAATAAAGGCCGTATCTAAACGACATTGGTCACAACTCATTGCATTGAATCACGAGTTTATAACCTCTTCAATTATCGCCCGAAATATCCCAACCCCAGTTTCAATTAATTCATCAGGAAAATCATATGACGCATCATGCAAAGACGGTGTATGGATTCCTGCACCTAATCCAAACATTGCAGTTTGATAAACCTTACTAAACCCCCCAAAGTCCTCCCCAAATCTAAATGGGGTCTCTTTAATTTTCCAATTGGCAGAAATAGAAGCTGCTGCTTTTTTTAAGAATTGATTGCATTGACTATTGTTTTCACTAGCAGGAAATTGTTCAAACCAATTTATGTCAAACTCAAGTTGATTTCTTTCGGCAATATCTTTACTTGTCACTAAGATTTCTTTTTTCAACTCCTCCATTTCTTTTGTTGACCAGGTCCGGATTGTATAGTGCAATTCTGCAGAAGCAGGTGAAATGCCGTAAGCTTGTTGACCCAATTTTGTAAAGACAGGTGTGAGGAGTCTAAAATTAGCTGCAGTTTCATCCTCATGAACAAGATTGTCAAAAGCGTGAATTAAATTTGCTAGAGCCAACGCAGGATTGATACCTTTTTCTGGTTCCGACGCATGACTTTCTTTTCCAATTAACTGGATTTTAAAACTGATCACTTCTGCAGAAAAACTTGATTCCATGACCAAGATCTCATGCATATTCTCACCAGGAATATTGTGCAAAGCAAACATGTATTCAATCTCCAAATCTAAGAGTCTTTTGTCTGTAAGCATGTACTCTGCACCTTTTCCAGTTTCTTCTGCTGGTTGAAAAAGAAGGATGACAGTTCCTTTATCAATTGGTTTAGCTTGAAGCCATTCCGCAAGACCAGCGACGATTGTCATGTGTCCATCATGGCCGCATTTATGCGACACGCCATCAATGATTGATTTATGTTCAAATCCATTTTGTTCTTGTATTGGTAGAGCATCAAGTTCACATCTGATGGCAATACATGGTCCGGGGTTTTTAAATCTATATATGACTGCAAGACCAGTACCTCCAATTTTTTCTATTATTTCAGTTGGTTGATATTGTAAAATGAATTGTTTTATTCTTGCTGCAGTATCAATTTCATTTCCTGACACTTCAGGATGTCGATGCAAGGTGTGACGTAATTCAATGAGGTGTTTATTCATATTAGCTGACAACGATTTCGATAGGTTCTTTTCTTCCTTTGACCATTACTGATTCAAATTGAATATCGGCTTGTAATTCGTTAGGAAGTTGGTCGTATAGTTCTTTAGAATAGATTAAAGTACTTCCATATTGTTTGGTTAACTGTTCGAGTCGAGCAGCGAGAATGACTGTGTTTCCACTAATGGAATATTGTTTCCGCTCTTCATTTCCTACATTTCCAGCTACCACATTACCTGCATGAATACCCATGCCTACTTTTGTTGGATGAATTTCTTTGTTATCATTTTTTTGCTGTAGGATTTCTTTAATTTCAATTGCCGCATTATAAGCATTCAAACTATCATTGCCAGACGAAACAGGTGCTCCAAATGTTGCCATGAATCCATCGCCCAACAATTGATTGACTACACCATTGTATTTTTCGATAATGTTAATCATGAAACCAAATACTTCATTTTGATAGGCTATAATTTCGCCAGGTGTTTTTGTTTCGCAAAATTGAGTGTAGCCTCGGATGTCTAAAAATAAAATAGCTACGAACTTTTGTTGTATGTCTTTTACTTGTTTGTCATCAATTAGTGCTTGAGCTATAGGGCCAGAAACTTGTTGTTTGAGTAGGGTTTTAATTTTAACTTCTGCACTCTTTAACCTTGATTCAGATATGGATAGATCATTATATGCGCTTTCCAATTTATCGTTGTCTCTTTTCTTAATGTAATATGCACCTATTGTCAACAGTGCGAGAAGTCCAAGCAATGCGGAAAGATATAGTGTTTGTCTTTGGCTTTGTTTGCGTTGTTTTATTTCTTGTGCTTGTAGTTTATTTTCATTTTGTTCATTTTTAATTTGTGCATCCCTTTGCTGTACCACAAGTTTTTCTTGTGCTAATTCTATTTCTTTTTCTTGTTTTTGTTTGTCTAGCTCTATTTTTTCTTGATTGGCTTTTGCAATTGACAATTGTTGTTGAGCGAGTTTAGATAAATTGCTTAATCTGATTAGTTCCAACTCTGCATTTTTCGCACTTGTTGTCGCTACTTCTTTTTCGCGTAGAGCCAAGTTTAATTCTACTACACGATTGATGCTATCTTTTTGTAAAGATTCCGTTTTCAATTGTTGATTTCTGGTTTCGGTTATAAGTTTTTGGATTTCTGCTTGCTGAACTTTTTGAGTAGCTCTGAACAATTGGTTTTGTTTTTCTGCTCTTTCAATTTCACCTTTTTGAGTCAGAATACGTTCTTTTTCCAATTCTAAAATCAGTGTCGAAGAATCAATGATTGATTTATATTTAATGATATAGTCATAGGCTAAATCGTATTCGTGAATATTGTTGTATGTAGTAGATAAGCCAAAATATGTATTCGCAATGATGTATGAATCGAATGTGGGGTTGTATCTGTTTTCAGATTCTTTGTAAAAAGTAAGTGCTTTCAAATATTCTTTTTCATTTGAATAAATCAAACCTAAAATTTGGGAGATTTCTGCCAATTGTTCTTCGTTTTCACTTGAATCATAAATAGTTAATAATAATGTAAGTCCTTCATTGGTGTTGCCTTGATTAATGTGTGCGATAGCTTTATTTTGTAAAATAAAAAGCATGTCCTGTTTTGGTAGATCTGGATAACTGTCAATGGATTTGTCAAAATATAGAATAGAAGAATCAAGTTTGTTTTCCTGATGATAGGCAAATGCTAAATTATTATATACAGAAAATAGAGGCTGTTTTTCAGCTGAATTGTCTAATAGAAGTTTTTCTAATTGATCAAGGTAGACGATTGACTGATTGTAGTCCATGTTTTGTTCCAATAGATTAATAACATGTTTATATGATTCTGTTAGTTCGGGATATGAGTTTAAATTAAATGCTTGATCCCAATAATTAAATGCTTGCTTATCTCTACCTAAATAATAGAAACAATCTCCTATTTTCAACTTAGTTTGTATTTGTTTTGAAATGGACGATGAAGAAGAATATTGTTCGCTCTTTAAATAATAATTTAAAGCCTCTTCATATACAGTAGCAGTATAAAAGTAATCACCTAATCCTTCATTTACATCTGCTATTCGATAAGAAGAAGAGTCTATTTCTATCTCATTTGCAATGCGTTTCCAAAGTACATATGCTTCAATATTGCCTTGGCTTTTGTTGTTAAGTGTTGTAGCAACATTAATTAGACTATCTACTAAAGAGTGTTGTTGGCCATTGAGTGAACTCTGTAGTAAAATAAATAGAAATATGATATAGCAATTTTTCATTCTGAATAGGAATTCAATTAAATGAAAAATTTACACCAAATGAAATATAGCGTGTTGATTGTGGATTAAATAACAAGCTATCAAAATCTTCCGTACCGTCTATACCAGCATATTCTATATTTGTGGCATTAAATATATTGAAGTAACAATTAAGTTGCCTGTTAAATTGAAAGACAGCTCTAAAGTCAATTGTATAATAAGCATCGTTTGCGACAGAGGAAAGATTATTTTCACTAAGAGCATTGGTTACTCTAAATTTATTTCGAGATAAACTTTCAGATAATATAGAGTGTTGCAAGATAATGGATAGATCCTTAGTAATTTTGAGTCGATTATTCATGTATAATATAAAGTCGGGTTGTGCTCTCACATCAGATAAGTCAATCAATGATCGCTCTCCAGTTTCTTCAAATAATAAACTCAATATTCGTTCATTCCCTCTTGTATAACTAAGACTGATATCAGTATCGAAATTAATTGTCGGAAGAAAATCTTTCATCGTTAAGCGAAGTTGTAATCCTCTTAGTTGAGTAAAAGATTCATTGCTGTTTGCAAAGCCAAAAAATACCGAGGATTGATCATCCGTAGGTCTTATTTCATAATTAATAAAATTCTGAGTTCGTGTTTGAAATAAAGTAGCGTCAATATGAATTTTAGGATTTAAGGCCAATCTTAAGCCTAGTTCAATGTTGTTCGTGGTCTCTGGTTCTAGTCCTAATGAACCACTTTCAATAAGTAAGTCTCCATTTTGCGAAGATGCTGTAAAACTACTATTGCTGTAGAATGCAGAAGGATATCGAAATGCTTCACTATAGAAAGCTCGGAGACTCATAGAAGAATTTATTTTATAGAGTAGTCCAATTCTTGGACTTAATTCTACACTATTTTGTTCTAATCGGTCGGCTCTTCGATATACTTGAGAACCAGCTAATAAAGTTAAAGGTCCCTTATTATAGTAGAATTCCGCGAAAGCAAGATAAGTCGCGAATGATGCTCTTGGATTTTCAATAACACGTGGAATGTCAAAAATAGTTGCCGTCTCTTCGGGCTCCAGTAAAAAACGATTTATTCCTTCGCCTACTCCACCTTCTAGTCCAACCCCAGCTGAGAGATTAAGCGAACTAGTCAATTGAATAAACGCTTTATATTCTAACGAAAAATCATTAAAATTTCCAGAACTAAATCTTGGACCTGTAAAATATATACTGTCAATTGAGGAGGCAATATTTGTATTTTGATCCAATGTTGGTTCACCAATAAGACCTGTACCATAAGCATTCGAAACCAATCCAAAGGCAGGCAAAATATAACTGAATGACGAATTTTGATTGATATTATAAATAGTACTGTTCAGTGTTAGCCTCCATTTCCAGTCGTTGTATTCTTTTTCATAATTAGCAGAAGTCGATATGATTTCTTCCCCAAATGTTTGTTGTGGATCTGAATAAGAAACAGCAAGTGGATTTATACCTAATGTACTGTGGTCAGATCTAAAAAAACGTTGTGTTAAAAAACTAAACGCTCCAAGTTTTGCAGAAAATCCAATATAATTACTTTGATGACTTAATTTATTTAAGGGTAATCGTTCGTTAGCTGAAAAATTAGGCCTATCCTGAAAATTAATCTCATCAAAATTATTTAAACCAATAAGTGAAGAATAATTTTCAATGTTGTACAGATTGTCTATATCATATTTAATGCGGCGATCATTAAATGTTGTAAAACCACCAAAAAGACTAATGTCTAATTCCTCCTCGTTAAATTTGTACTTGCCACCAAAAGCAACATTTAGTCGCGCAAGATTTTCATTTCCAGCTTCTATGTTGGCACTGGCGTAAGTAGGAAATTTATTCTCTTTCAAAATAATGTTAATGATTCCTGCTGCGGCATCAGAACCATACAAGGTAGCCGAAGGACCATAAATGACTTCAATTCTCTCTGCTTGTCTAATTGGCAGTTGACTAGCTAATGGCATTGCACCGACAACAGACGGCCTTATTGGAATATCATTGATCAGTATTTTGGCATATGTGTTACCATAGTGACCCCGCAGCATGAAATTTTCACCATCTAATGCATTGCCCGATAAGGATACTCTTATACCCGGTAATGTACGGAGCACCTCGGTTAATGTCTGATAACCATTCAGCGCAATCTCCTCTTTTGTGACAACATAAACAGTAATAGGTAAATCCTCTAAGTTTGCTTCTGTACGAAGACCCGTAAAAATTGTCTGTTTCTCTTGCAAAGGTTTTACCTGATCGATATCCTCAATCGTAAGTACATTTAGCTGTAAGCTGCTGGTGTCTTGCTGACTATTGCAGTACGGCAAACTAATAAGAAAGCAACATAATAAGATGAACTGTTTCATTTGTCCAATTGTGGCCAAAATACTGGCTGAGGTGTTAGCCTGTCCGCTAATCACTTTACGTCGAGTATAAAAGTAAAGAAAGGAGAGTACAATTACCAATACAGAAGGATTCAACATCTGTATCTGATATTACACGATATTTAATTAATTTCCCATTACAAACGAAACAAAAAGAATTATGGCTAGAAAAATTAGAATGGGAATGGTAGGAGGTGGCAGAGGTGCCTTTATCGGAGGTGTCCATAGAATGGCAGCGGCTATTGATGGAGAAATTGAGTTGGTCTGCGGGGCATTCAGTAGCAATCCGGAGAAATCAAAGCTGTCTGGAGAGGATTTGTATTTACCTCCAGAGCGTGTTTATGGTAGTTATGCAGAGATGATTGAGAAGGAAAAACAACTTCCTGAAGGAGACCGAATGGATTTTGTGTCTATCGTTACACCAAACCACGTCCATTTTGGACCGGCAAAAATGGCCCTTGAAAATGGTTTCCATGTTGTTTGCGACAAACCATTGTGCTTCAATATGGAAGAAGCACACGAATTATCTAAACTGGTAAAAGACTCAGGATTGATTTTTGCCCTGACCCATAACTATACTGGATATCCCATGGTAAAACAAGCCAAAGCAATGGTTGCCAATGGAGATATTGGAGAAATTCGTAAAGTTGTTGTCGAGTATCCACAAGGTTGGTTATCAACTTTTCTGGAAGCTTCAGATCAAAAGCAAGCTGCATGGCGAACAGATCCGAGCAAATCTGGTATTGCAGGAGCAATGGGTGACATAGGTACTCATGCAGAGAACTTAGCAGAATACATTACAGGTTTAAAGATTGATAAATTATGTGCTGACATTAGTACTCTCGTAGCAGGTAGATTGTTAGACGATGATGGAAATGTTTTATTGCGATTTGACAACGGTGCGCGTGGAGTACTGCATGCAAGTCAAATTTCCGCTGGTGAAGAGAATAATATAAACATCAGGATTTATGGCGAAAAAGGAGGATTGCAGTGGTTTCAAATGGAACCAAATTCATTGTACGTAAGGTGGCTCGATAAACCAATGGAAGTTTTACGAACGGGGGTTGGAGAATTGTATCCTTCTGCTCAAGCTCACACAAGACTGCCATCAGGTCACCCAGAAGGCTACCTGGAAGCATTCGCTAGCATTTACAGAAATTTTGCATTCTGTGTTCGTGCATTTCAAGAAGGCAAAAAACCGCAAGTCGTTTATCAAGATTTCCCAACCGTTGATGACGGTGTCCGTGGGATGAATTTCATTTATAAGGTGATCGAATCTGGTAAGAGTGATCAGAAGTGGATTGATGTGTAATGCTGTTTCATAGTCTAAGATAAAAACCTGATTCACCGTATTGTGAACCAGTACTGTTTATCAAATTTAGAAGTTTCAGTTTTTATGTTTGTCAAGGTTTTTAAATTGTACGAGTTCGTATTCAGGGCTTGCTTCAAATTGTTGCATCAAAATCGCTATATGTCCAGCACCAAATAAAACTAGAATTCGGTCGTCTGGATTAGTGTCAATTTTTTGAATATTCTTTACTATCCGAAGATTTCTACTGTACCAATTGAGCAGCAACCAACCATCCATTTTATTATAATCTGAGTGTTGGTCACTGAGTATGTAATGACCGTGCATACGTTTGATGAATTTTTCATCATTCATGTATTTAAAGTGATCCAAAAGATTGCTTTCGTATGCTAATACATCTTGCTTTTCATACCAATTCCAATACCTTTGATCGAATACGTTGGTATTATCTTCTCTTTCTGCAAAGTATTTACCCAACAACTGTTCCGCTTGAATGCTATCTTGGGATTGGAAAAGCTCAGAAGCTAGACCGTCAGCATCGACACCATAAATAGTATCTAATCCAATTTGATCAGCCAAACGTATTGCGATTTGATCGCTTTCTCTTCTTCCTAGTTTTTCTTCGCCTGCTTTCCAGTTTCTCATTCTATCCATGAGATAACCAGTGTTGCTTTCAGTTTCAATCATTATTTTAGTAGGCTTAAACAGCTTAATATAAGTGAGTAAATCAGTTAGTTCTTGTTGCCGTTGAGTAGATAATATGTCTAGTTTATTCTCATCTTTTGTTATGTGCGTATCCAAGCCTGGATAGCCAAAATGAAAGGTACCTAGTAATAAAATTTGTGGTACTTGATCATTACCTCTTAGGTATATATCTGGATCTTCATATTGCGCATTAAGTAATGTTGTCAATGATATAAAGATGAACAGTGTAACTATCTTTTTCATAATTGTTGTTTTTACAAAGCAGTTTAAAATGTTTTATACATCAAATATCAAACTGAATGTTTCTCAAAGCAAATAAAATCTGTGAAGTAAAGATTTATGTATACAAATTTTAGGAATTTACTTCAAGTAGGTTTCACAGATGAAATTGTCATGTTCACAGAATATAGTTGGAATGTATGCTGCTAAATAACAAATTTGTACATTATCACTCATTATGAAATTTGGACTTAGGCAACTTTTTCTTTGGCATCTAATTTTCTATTTTATTATTAATGGAGCACGAGATATTTTTCTTTTTGGTGAGACAGATAGACATGTATTTGACAGCATCTTTGCTTTCACAAGTATTTTTGTCTTTTTTATTTATGTATTTCTGACCTATAGTGTGCTCTATAAATTCTATCCAAAAGGAAAGTGGATATATTGTATAATAGGCATAGCATTGACATTTCTTATAGGTGTTTCGACTAGATATTTAGTTGAACAGATAATTACATTGAAGTTGTTTGATTCAGCAAACTATAATCTAAATTTCGATATACGCTATTACATCAGAGACAACTACGGATTTGGTGTTAGATATATGACCTTCGCGACTATATATTATTTTATTCGGTATAGTATCTATGAAAAGGGGCGGGAAAAAGACCTGATTGTTGAAAAACAGAAAATTGACCTTAAAACCTTAAATGCGCAGATAAATCCACACTTTTTACTAAACTCCATTAACAATATTTACTCGTTGGTTTATCAAAAGTCAGATACGGCCTTACACGCATTGGATAAGTTGAGTGATATTCTGAAGTATAATTTATATGAAAAAGCAGAATTTGTACCTATCAAAAAAGAGCTAGAAATAATTGATCAGTTTGTAGAGTTACAAAAGCTGAAGTATGATTTTCCAATCAATATTGAAGTATATTCATTCGAAGATGAGGGTATACAAATTCCTCGCCTCTTAATTTTACCAATTATAGAAAATGCATTTAAACATGGAGTGGTAAATGATCAAGAGAATCCTATAAGCTTGGTAATTGAAAGTGCCGATGACCAAATTATAATCAAATCTAGTAATAAGAAGACAAAGGCTGTTTTTAAAGATGGAACTGGAGGCATTGGACTGGAAAACATAAAAAGCAGATTAGCTTTACTCTATCAAGACAAAGCTAAAATTCAAATTAATGAAGACAATGACTATTTTTCCATGCAAATAATTATTCCACGTGTCGCTTAAATGTATCATTGTTGATGATGAGCCACTAGCTATAAAGCTTATCGATTCTTATACAGATAAAATTGATGGCATAGAAGCTGTATCGTCATTCACAAATCCATTGGAGGCAATAAAATATTTACGTTCCAATCCAGTTGATGTTATCTTTTTGGATATTCAAATGCCTGAAATTAGTGGTTTGGATGTTGCCAAGATTGTGGAGAAAAATATAAAGGTGATATTTACAACAGCCTATCCAAATCATGCAGCCGAAGGGTTTGAACTAAACGCTACAGATTATCTTGTGAAACCTATTAGTTTCGTCAGATTTGTTGATTCAATTGATCGTATTTTGAACAATCAAAAAAATGACCAAATTGCATCAAATAATAAGGACTATCTTTTTGTGAAGACGGAGTATCGCTTAAAGAAGATAGATGTCAAAAGTGTAATTTATTTAAAAGGAACAGGAGATTATTGCAAGATTATAATGGAGAAAGAAAATATCATGACACTCGAGAAATTAAAATCTTTTGAAGAAAGACTTCCTTCAACAAAATTTGCCAGAGTACACAAATCATTCATTGTGAACATTGAAAAGATCAACTTTATAGAGAAAAGTAGAATTCACATCCATGATGAGATTATTCCAATAGGCAGTACCTATGAAGAACAATTTAAGAAGCTCCTGAAATGAAGAATAATTTCAAATAATTTTCAGTTACATTTGCCCAAATTTTTAATATGAGTATTCTTACCGTTGGCACAGTTGCATTTGATGATATCGAAACACCATTTGGAAGGGCAGAAATGGTTATTGGTGGCGCTGGAACCTATATTGCATGGGCAGCCTCTTATTTGCATCCGTCAGTTAACTTGGTGTCCATAGTTGGTGGAGATTTCCCGAAAGATGAATTGGCGATGATGAATGAAAGGGGTATAGATACCAAAGGAATTGAAATTGTAGAAGATAAAAAGTCCTTTTTCTGGGCTGGAAGATATCACGACAATATGAATAGTCGGGATACACTTAAAACAGATCTGAATGTACTTGCAGATTTTGATCCTGTACTTCCTGATAGTTATCAAGATGATGAAATTTTGATGCTTGGAAATCTCACACCAGAGATTCAGATTAAGGTGATGGACCAATTGGTGAAAAAACCTAAAATCATCATTTTGGATACGATGAACTTCTGGATGGATGTGGCACTGGATAGTTTGAAACAGGCAATTAGCAGAGTTGATATACTGACCATTAATGATGAAGAAGCCAGACAATTGTCAGGAGAATATTCTTTAGTCAAAGCGGCTGAAGTTATCCATGGTATGGGACCTGAATATTTGATTGTGAAGAAAGGAGAACATGGAGCATTGTTGTTCCACGATGGTAACGTATTTGCAGCTCCTGCTCTGCCATTAGCCTTAGTTAAAGATCCTACTGGTGCGGGAGACAGTTTCGCAGGGGGCTTGTGCGGTTATCTTGCTTCTTGTGATACAATTGGTTTTGAAGAAGTAAAAACAGGAATCATTTATGGCTCCGTATTGGCTTCGTTCTGTGTTGAAGACTTTTCACTCGGCAGATTAAAACAGTTAAATGAGGAAGATATCAAAGAACGCCTACATGCATTCAGAGATATGACTTCATTCTCTGTATAAGGATAAATTACTTTACTGTTTGACTAATTTCTCTACAATAGAGAGTTCATCATTCAATAGTCTGATAAAGTAGATTCCAGATGGAATTGACAATGTATTTATAGACAATTGAATGTCACCCTTAGCAACTCGTTGAGTCTGTATTTGTCTTCCCGATAAATCAAACAATTCAATTGTAGTGTCACTGTCTAGCGGCTGTGAAAAATCAATCTCTAGAAAAGACTCAAAGGGATTAGGCAATATGGATATTGTGGTTCCATTAATTTCAGTGACAGCACTTGACAAGTCCAGGATGAAACTAAATGTTTCAGAAAATTGATTGCAGTTTTCTCCATTTGCGATTACTCTCCAAAAAACTGTCTCATTGTCTCCAGTAAAATTATCGAAAACCAATGCTAGATCAGATAGATTCGAGTCAGATGGAACTTCCGTTGGTTCGGTAAATAAAGGATCATTTACGGACAACTGAATGACATATCCTGTATTGTTTTCAACATCTTCCCACTCAAAATCAAAGGAGCTTCCAACTTCAAGTATTGTATTATTAGCTGGTTGTAACAAATCAAACTCAGCGAGATCAGATTCGAAATCAATCACAACTATTGATTCGCTTCTTCCTTCAGCATTGTCAACAATAAAGCGTACTGAACTTGTTATATCATCTAACAGATTAACATTCTTGATCGTAAAATTGATGACCTCTCCTGGGTTGCCTGTAGTTTGGTCCAAATCCACATCTAAGGCATCATTGGAACTGATTGCAGAGATTTGAACTTCTTCAGTAAAGTCATTGCTTACTTGAAAAGAAGATGACACGCTGGTCACTCCACAAGCATTCAAACTTGATTCTTCAAAAAGAGAAGATAATTGCCGATCTGAAGCGGCACAAATTTCCAAATGAAAGCTTTGCAAAAAACCTCCGTCCAACAGAAATTCATCAAGAAGCATAAGCGTCCATGTACCTACAGGATTTTCACCAATGAAAGCATCTAAACCATCTTCCGGTTGGTACGTTCTCCCATCAGTAAATGGACATGGTAAAGAAGATAATGGAAACCCTTCATCACTGAATCCAACAGCAAAATCCATAAACTGCATGACTTCGCAAAGATTTTCTCCTAGTGTAATTTCTGTTCCCTCCGGGCTGATCAAGCTGAATACCAAATCGCCACTCCAGGAATGCGTTCCAGCAATTAATGGAACATTAACAACTGCTATAGACTGGTCAATACCTACTTCTATTTCTGCAATAGCAATATCACCTCTTTCTTCTCCAATTTCGATTGCCAGATTGTCAGTAATGTATTGTGTACAATCTAAATTTGATGTTCTAAATTTGATTGGATCAGACCATTTCGATTGCCCACAAAAGTTTGTTGATCTGACTCTCCAAAAGTATTCAGCGTTTTCGTTTAAATCTGTTGTGCTGAATCGATTAATTATCAAATCATTTTCTCGTATAATGGGGTTGCTAAAATCGACTTGTTCTGAAATTTCAATTTCGAATCCATCTCCATCTCCATTCCACATAAAAGTGGCGAGACTTTCAACGAGTATTTCATTTTGAGATGGAGATTGCCCTGTGACAATTCCTGGTACATTTTCAATAACCTCAAGTCTTATGGCATTTGAATTTTGGTTAGTACCATCTGTTCCATCTATTAAAATTTGGTAATTGCCACTTTCTAATCTGTCTATATTTTCCAAGGTAATTGTTGTGCTTTCACCAGGAGCTAATTGAGACTTTAACAAGGAAACAACAATTTCTTCAGGCTGATTACTGATAGATAATTGAACTGGGCCACTAAAATTTGGATCTACAGTAATTTCTCGTTGAATGCTTGGCTTCTGGATTCCACATAATCGTTCGGAAGCATTGTCTATTCTGATTGCAAATGAACCATCTAATCCATCCATCAATTGTATGCCAGAATTATCAGGATCTATCCAGTCTCTCATTCTAGTTTGTGGGCTATCTCCATTTCTCCATGCCATACCAAGCCAGCCGTATTGATCAAAGCCACTTAGATTAAAACAACTTGCACTTCCACCACTGACAAATCCAATCGCTCTTCCTTGTGGACTAAACAAAGGTGCACCAGATGATCCGCCTTCTGTTGTCCCAATCTCATAATCTAATACTCGGACAAAAATTGTATCTGAACCAAAAACTTCAAATTGTGGTGGTTGAAAATCAAAACTAATTCTCTTTTCTTCTGCGTTTGGATGGTGGATGACAGCAGTTGTATCTGGCAATTGTGGACGTATATCCCATCCAGCGAAATAAGGTCGAAAATCAGGATCTACAGGATCATCAAGTCGCATTAAGGTGAAGTCCACAGATTGTGGATCTAAATTTCCGTTAATAGCAGAAGATACGAATGTAGCTCCAGTGTTAAATTGATCCAACAGTCCATCTCCAACTTCACCACTTTCTACACTATTAGGTTGTCTGCAGGTAGAATTTTGGTAATTCCAATAGAATACCGTTGTAGCTCCATTTTGAGCTGTTATACCGCAATGAGCTGCAGTGACAAAATATGGTTCAAAATTATTTTGGGTATTGTTAATCAGAAAACCAGAACATTCAAATCTGCCGTTTATTTGGACAACCGCAACCGATCTTATCTGGTCCTGAAATTGATTTATAATCGAAAATGAACCATCATCTCCACAGGCAATATCTAAATTACAATCACCAGACCGTAGCTCTGGTCTTCTATAACCATGATTGACTGCACTTAACTTTAGTTGTATCTCTTTCAGGTGTTCTTCAGGTACTTGCAGTTTTAAATAGATTTTATCGCCATCAAGATTTGGTGTCCATAGTTGAGAATGGTCTTTGTTATCTGATTTGGTGAATGGACCTAGTCTTTGACCTTTTTGGTTCTCTATGGTTAAGCTGGAAGATGTTGGTAGCTGATATTCTGTAAAACCTAAATTGAGGGACAACGCACCAGGAGAATGAATGTCAATAGTCCATTCCCAATAATTCTCTTTCTGTGTCCATTGACCACTATTAAAGGGCGTCAGCTCTACATCACGTCTTTTCGCAAATTCAAATGCCTCGCGTTTGTCCGGGTTTGTAGAACGTAGATTAGTAATACTCAAAGGAGGTAATTCTATGGACAAGCCTTTATTTTCACTTGTTCGCAATTTATCCAACTTGTCTGATTGTGCAGCAGCTTGAAAACACAGAAATAAAGAAAGGATTAAGGTCGTTCGGTACACAGACAAATATTTTGTTTTAAAGTTAAGGAATTTATCGCATTGATGATATAGGCTTTAGTCAAGTTTTAACTTGCTTTGATTAAACGACGATTTGATTTAATCAATACCTAAAAATCCTTGTAATCTGTTAAATCACAAATTAGGCGACATTAATGCATTGGTTTTCAGCATTCATGCTGCATTTACCTTGAAATCGATGCTTTATGTATGTGTGAGCTTCTTTACAACGGACTTGATTTCTTGTTCAAGCTGTTTTGGATAAATGAGAAGTGCACCTGGTTCGTCAACTACAATAAAGTCGTCTAGTCCTTTGATCACAATTGTGCGTTCGCTTGTAGCTCTAATCAAACAATTGTTGACATTTTCTATATGATGTTTATTTGCATGAATGACATTGTTGTTGTCATCTTTTTGTGAGTAGTCATGTAAAGAAGTCCATGTGCCTAAATCAGACCAGCCCAGCTCTGAGGGTATTGTATAGACACAATCTGAGCGTTCAAGTACTGCATAATCAACCGATATGCTTTCTGTCATTGGGTAAACCAAATCGATATATTCTTGCTCCTGAGGCGTATTGAATTTTTCAGGTTGTTGATTTAGTGTTTTTACGATTTCTGGCGCATTGTCATCAAAGCTTTGCAAAACTGTCCTCACGCTCCAGATAAAGATGCCGGCATTCCAAACATAATCACCTGAATCAAGATATTCTTGTGCAGTTTCCAAGTCTGGTTTTTCAGTAAATCGGACTACTTCAAAAATTCCTTTAGCCTCCAACGCTGAGTTTTCACCAGCGAGTTTCTTTATATAACCATATCCTGTATCTGGTCTGGTCGGTTGTATACCTAATGTTACAATGGCCTTTCTTGAAGATGCAAATTCAAACGCCTGATTCATTTTATCAGCGAACACATCTTCATATAGGATAACAGCATCTGAAGGTAAAACAGCAAATACAGCATTTGGATTTAAAGCTTGAATTTTCAAAGCAGCATATGCTATACATGGTGCTGTATTGTTGCGACTCGGCTCTAATAATACCTGTGATGCATTGAGTTCAGGTAGGTGTTCCAGGACCAATTCTTTGTATTGCTTATTCGTAGCTACAAGAATGTTTTCTGTTGGTATAAATTTATTCGCACGATCAAAAGTGAGTCTGATCAATGATTTACCTACATGGAGTATATCCAAAAATTGCTTTGGCATTTCTTCTCTTGAAGCAGGCCAAAATCTGGATCCAATCCCTCCTGCCATAATCAC
>CAYNMW010000109.1:0-1685 GCA_964398295.1 uncultured Saprospiraceae bacterium
AGAATCAGTCAGGCTTGCATTAAAGCTACGCGAATCACTGTAGCTGATATATTGAGCCTGAGATTCTGAATGACTTTCCTGAATTGTCACATGATGATATATTGGCGGCATTGGCTTATGCAGAATCACAAAAATGAACTCTTTAGAAAGCGTAAGTATAACCTTTGATCTTAATAGGTTTCACGACCTTATCTTTAGCTAAGTATTCTATTTGTTTTGAATCTAATTTCGATTCTGATTCTTTCAGTTGTTTATCTGCCAAACTTAGTTTTTTAAACTATTAATGAACTCTATTCTACAATGTAAGCTTTCTCAAAAAGCTTATTGATTGCTTCTATTTTATCTTGAAAAATAGGCTTGTCTTTGACCTCATTCAATAAGATTTGAGTCTGTTCTTTATCCTTAACTGTAGCTTTTATGATCTTTTTTTGGTCCATTGAAGTATAAATATAGGTCTATTTGGGTAAAAATAACAGCCCTTCATAAGACTTTCTACGCTCAAAAGGTACAAATTTTATGCCCTCTTCCTGTCCAAAAAACGTGTATTCTTTAGAAAAAGTTGCAAAATGCCTTGAAACATAACCACAGTAAATGTTTTTCCTTGTCTGATCACTGCCAGTGAGAAATAAGCAAGTATTAGGGAATGATTCGAAAAATAATGGGATTGTGCTTATAACAGTATTATAAACCTGAATCATGTCTCCATTATTTGATCGTGCAAAATGATCTATGTCAAAAGAGCTTTCTTTTTGATCTCCAAAAGCTAAGTTATAGACAGTCATTAAGCCAATAGAAGGCACTTTGATTTGATGTCTAATTTTAGAGTAAACGACTAATTTATTTATATCTGTGATTCCTTTACTAACAAAGGCATACATAAGGCTATGAATGGAATTTTCATTTTCTATCGAATCCGTTTCATAAAATCCAGCATCATTCATTTTATATCAGTTTTTGTGTCGTTGTTCTACTTCGTCGCTTCTTCCACAATCCGAATCTCCTCTTCCGCCAATCCATACAATTCATAGACCATCTGATCGATCTCTCGGTCTGTCTGATCTATCTGTTGTTGTATATCTACGGCTTAGTTTGATCTTTTGTTTTTTGAGTTCGTTTAAAAATTCCTTATTGCTTAGTTGATCCCATGTCATTAAGTTCCTTGTTATTTTTTCAATAAAAAATTTGGATTGCAATAACATAATCAATGAACTTCTCATCGAATATAAGCCATTTGTAAGCTTGATTATTGCCACTACTTATTTCTTAAATGACTTTTTATCTATTTTTGAAATAATCTTGATTGGCACTTTTTCTAAGTATTGAACTTTATATTCTTGATAACCTCTTCTTCTCGTAATTGCAGTATTTCTCATTACAAATTCGCATATTTTAGAGTTTAAAATCAATAGTAAATACTCATCATTAGTCGGGATTATAAAGCCTGTCATATCAATAATATTTCCTCTTGATAAAGTGAAATTCGAACCTAAAGATACATTGGGATATACAATGTATTCAGTGTCAAAGTTTTAGAGATTTATTAATTTGTTGGTAATCATGCCATTTTTTAGATCCCGAAACTATTCCATCTCTAATGATTGCCCTTTTTTCTAGCTTTACCTGATTAGCTTTTATGTGTTCATAGGTTTGTCATTCAACGATTTTTCGAACGGGATGAATTCGAC
>CAYNMW010000109.1:1785-15295 GCA_964398295.1 uncultured Saprospiraceae bacterium
AGCTAAATCGAAGATTTATAGGCTCACAGATCCCGTTGCTCCTGGCAGTCGAACGGGATGAATTCGACAAGCCAAATCGAAGATTTGGGGTCTCATTCACTTCCCAATACAAAAGCTACTAAAAATACTATCCAACAAATCATCTGTTGATATCTCACCAGTAATCTCGCCCAAATGATGAAGTGCATGACGAATGTCCAATGCAATCAAATCTGTACTCAAACCATCCTGTAATCCATTAATTACTTTTTCCAGCGACGTATTGGTTTGACTTAAAGCTTCGTAGTGACGCAAATTGGTGACCGTCGAATGTTCGTTGACTTGTAAGGCACTGACGATTGATGTCAATTGTTTTTTGATGTCTGTCATGCGAGTGCCGTCTTTGGCAGAAAACGAAATGACAGGGATGCGACCTAATAATGTGCTTACGGCTTCCTCCACATCATACGAGTGACAGGCATGAAAAGTGTCAGTTTTATTGAGTAAAATGAGGACTGATTTTTTACGTAAGTCGAGCTCTAAGGTCTTGAAGTTGTCTATGATTGCTTGGTGGTCTTCTTGTATTTCGTCGATATAGATGATGATTTGTGCATGCTCAATTTGCTCTTTTGTTCGCTCGATGCCCATGGACTCAATCTTGTCTTCTGTATCTCGTAGTCCAGCTGTGTCAATAAATCGGAACAAATAACCGTCGATCTGAATCGTATCTTCAATTACGTCTCTGGTTGTTCCAGCTATTTCGCTAACGATTGCTTTGTCTTCATTCAAGAGTTGATTGAGTAGGGTAGACTTACCTACATTTGGCTTACCTATTATGGCTACAGGAATACCTTCTTTTACAGCATTGCCATATTGAAAGGATTGAATTAATTCGCTAATAAAGCTTCTGGTATGTGTTACTGTGTTAACCAGTTGTGTGCGATCAGCAAACTCAACATCTTCTTCACCAAAGTCATTTTCTAATTCGATCAAACTGGCAAACTCAATTAATTCTTTTCGTAATGAGGATATCATCTTGCTAAATCCTCCACGCATTTGTTTCATCGCAAGTTCATGTTGGCTTGCCGTTTGTGAGGATATCAAATCGGATACAGCTTCAGCTTGGGCGAGATCGAGTTGACCATTCAGATAGGCTCGCATGGTGAACTCTCCAGGTTGGGCTAAACGAACACCCTTGTTGATAAACAACTCGATGATTTGCTGAACTATGTAGGGAGAACCGTGACAAGAAATTTCTACGGAGTCTTGTTTTGTGTAGGACCTTGGTGCGCGAAATACAGTTGCCATACATTCATCAATGATCACATCTTTGTCAGATTTAAGTTTACCATAATGTACGGTGTGTCCGTCAACCTGTTTAAGATTTTTACCGTAGAAGGCATCATCAACAATGTCAATAACGCCTGCGCCTGATAGACGAATGACAGCAATAGCTGCTTCGCCTGTTGCTGTTGATTGGGCAATGATCGGATCTGTCAATGTGGAGCGCATGACTGTGCAAGTTAACCAGATGATCTGTTTTCAGGATTATAAATCAAAATAGTTTTTCAAGATGTTCACGATCAGGTATACGATCATGACTTAGGAGGCTTACTATAATATAAACGATGCATGAAAGAAGAAATGCAGGTATTATTTCATGAATATCTTTTAGTGATTCATATTGAAAACGAAAAGCGAATCTCCAAATAATGGTGCCAAGCATACCGACCACCATAGAGACTAAGGCTGCCAAATCTGTACCCCATTTGAGATACAAACCTCCAAAAATTGCAGGAAAAAAACTTGCGGCAAAAACAGCCCCAGCAAAGGCAGTAAGTTCAACAATGCCGGCTGGTGGGAATAATGTGATCACATAAACTAGAAGGCAAAAAACAGCCATCGTCCATTTTGTCCGCTTGATAATGATGCTTTCCGTCTGCGGTTTCCAGCTATCCCAAATGTCTTTGACAAATGCGGTACCGACGATCAGGATAACAGATGCCAATGATGACATTCCCGCTGCGAATAGGCCCGCTACACATATTCCACTGATGAGTTGGTTGTCCATTTTCTGTAACATAAATCCAACGACTTCGTCAGTATTGTTGATTAAGTAAGCTGCCTCTTCATCCGTTGCCATGCCGTGTACCAACGCACCTAAACCCATAACACAAATCAGTGAGACACCTAAGAATACAGGCGTCCAAATCATTGCAAATTTCATGCTTTTCGCATTGTCAATAGAATAAAATCGGATCAGGGATTTGGGATCCGACAATTGCTTCATGCCAATTGACATTCCAATGCCCAATATGTACATGAACGAAACCAGGTGTCCGAAACTTACCAGTCCATTATCCATAGGCTGACCATTTTTGGCCAGATGAGAAGTGTCCGAAATTTTGAGCATTAATTCGTCAATACCTCCTACATAAATAAAGGGAAGGCTAAGCATCAATATAGCAACACCAAACATAATGATCCCTTGTATGGCATCAGTCCATAACACACTGTACATGCCACCCCAAATCGTGTAAGCACAGGTGATGGCTAGAATCAAAAATGCGCCCCATTGATATGGAATGGCTAAAACAGACTCCAACACATGAGCACATCCTTTGGCAATGCCAATCATATAAAACAATGTGGCAAATAAGATGGTGAATGCAGACAGTATTCTGATGCTTTTAGATAAATTGCTCTTGTACCTCGCTTGGAAATAATCTGGCACTGTAAAAGAATTTAGTATTGCCGATTGATTTCTCATTCTTGGACCGAGAATGAGCCAGGCTATGACGCAGAAGAATGCCCAAATCAAACCAACCCATGCCCATGACAAGCCAAACTGAAAAGCTTTCCCAGCTTGACCGATATATGTATTTGTACTTGCAGAAGTCGAAAAAAAAGCAAGTGATATGACCCACCCTGGAATCTCTCTCTTGGCTACATAATATTCTTTAAGACCTGAAGCAGCCTTTGATTTGAAATACCATCCGATGTATAGACAAAAGAAAATATACGCTAATGTTAGCAGAATGATGAACCAATGATTTGATAGATATTCAGTCATTGCTCTTCCTCTTCATCAATGGTAATATCCATTCTTGATACAATAATAGCATTGATAACGACAAGCAGTAAAATTCCCCAATAGGGTAAACCAGTCAAAAAATCCATGCTTTAAAATAGTGCTTATATGTTAAGTGAGGAAATTATCAAAAAGACAAAGGGTAAAAGGCCTCAGCCAAAGGCTGATCACCCTGTGGGTGAAAACAATCAAACAATCGTACAATAAAACAATCAAACCTCACCCCCGACTCCTCACCCCTGACCCCTGCCTCCTCGACTCCCGACGATCGCTTCACTCTGTCTGGGATTTCACTTCGCTCAACCTCATAACCTCAAAACAAATCTTTCAATTTATTCTTGGTCACCTTCCCTAAAGTATTCTTTGGTAGATCATCTATGAAGATATATTTTCTCGGTACTTTATATGCTGGTAATTTATCTGATAACCAATGTCGTATGTATTCTCCTGAAAGATTGGAATTAGAACTGACTAAGGCTGCAGAAACAATCTCTCCCCATTCCAGATCTTCAATGCCAACAACACCACATTGTTCGATGTCAGGATGATTTAACAGTACAGATTCAATTTCTAAAGCTGAAATTTTATAGCCGCCTGACTTGATGATGTCCACAGAATTCCTTCCAAGAATTTTATAATATCCATCCTCAAATACAGCAATATCTCCTGACTTAAACCAGCCATCAGTTGTAAAAGCTTTGGCTGTTGCTTCAGGTTTTTTCCAATATTCTAAAAACACATTTGGACCCTTGATTTGGATTTCTCCAGACATTCTTTTAGAAACAAGTTCGTCTGATTCATTTGCCAACCTGATTTCTACTCCAGGTAAAGGTTGACCTACATGGCCTGGTCTGCGTTCTGTCAGATATGGATTAGATAAAGCCATTCCTATTTCTGTCATTCCATATCGTTCTAATAAGCGCATGCCGGTAATGCTTTCCCATTCTGTCAATACTGGAATCGGTAATGCTGCAGAACCAGAAACCATCAATCGAAAGGAAGAGCAGCTTGCCCGCAAGTTCTGTTGCACTTCTGCAGACTGAGATTTCCAATAACTGATTAGCTTATAATATATCGTTGGGACTGCCATAAACAAACTAAGGCGTCCTTTGCTAAATGTTTCCCAAACTCTAGAGGCGTCAAACTTTGGATGAAATTCACAAATTGCGCCAGACCATAAAGCACAGCTCATAACATTAATAATGCCATGTACGTGGTGGAGTGGTAATATATTTAAAATATGATCGCTGGATTTCCAATGCCAGGCATCAACCAACGTTCTGATCTGAAACTCAATATTTTGGTGTGTGGTGACTACTCCTTTCGGTAAACTGGTAGTGCCACTCGTGTATAAAATCATGGCTCGACGGTCAGGTGAAATTTTTGGTAAATCTGAATGGCCACTAGAAGCAATATCTTCTAAACACCATAGTTGGATGTCATGTTTATCCGCAGTAGTTGCAAGAGTTTCTTTGTACTGCTTTGTCACCAGCAATACATCAACCTGTGCATCTTTCAGCACATATTCCATTGATGAGAGTGGATGCAATACGCATAGCGGAACTGCAATTCCTCCTGCTCGCCATATTCCCCAGAGGCAAGCAGTATATTCAAATGATGGATCGACCAAAAAAGCTACCCTTGTTTCCATCAAATCTGATCGTCCAGATAGTAGAGTTGTAGCTATTTCAGATGACCTACTGACGAGTTGTTCATAAGTATAATCAGTACCATTTGAAATAATGGCTGTTTTCTGGATATGTGATTTTGTTTGAGCTAAAAGCTGAATCATTGTGCAATGATGTAGTAAAAAAGAATCTGTTTAAACAATCTAATGTTCGAAAATAAGCACTTTTCATTTGTCGAATTACAAACCCCATTCATCGAACAAAGGTGTAAAATATAGAAATCATCTTTATTTTATATGAAACGATTGACAGATGAAAACATATAAAATAATCAAAATGAACAGCCTGCTTTCAGCTACACTTTTGGCTGAGAAAGCTGAACGTAAGATAAATGATTTAGTAAATGAAGGTTGGAATATATTGAATGTATCTTTTGGTACAAGTGGTCGAGGGTTTAGTGCCTTCATTACAATTTTCCGCTAACGCAACAATACTGCGATCAAATCAACTCAAGGAATTTCATTCAAATCCTTCGAGATAGTAAGAAAAGGTAAATGGGGTTATAAGCATTGGATGATTACAAATGAAGACAAGGAAGTAACAGGGTTGCTCACTCCGAGAGACAGCTATTTTAATTTGGATTTTGTTTTACCGAGCGGAACCTTTAGGGTGTCACGTTTTTCTAGATTCAATTACCAGTTTAAAATCTTCAATGGTCAAAGAGAAATAGGGACTATTTCAAGAACAACAAATAGTCAGTTTGACCTTAATTGGAATGACGATCTATTGAATTTGACCTGTCTATTCGATTATTCTAAAAAAGCATTAAGGGTATTCATGGGGGATAAAGAAGTTGCCATTTTAAGTACAAAGAGAACTTGGAGAGGATTGAATTTTGGTATGTCTCATGATTCAGATTATGAGTCTGATCAAATTATTCTATTGACAATGACTTGTGCGGTTTTTCTACATTATATGATTGCAGAGGACGAGATGAATTATTTACTATAAATAGAATTCGAATGAATATCCATAAATATATCATCAAAGAAGAACAAAAGTTTTTCAGTTACATCTATCACATTCTTGATGAATTTGAAAAGCCTTTCCTATCTTTTGAAATGAATGGATGGACGGGCAAAATAAAACCCATCAACATAAATGGTGTTATTTATGAATTGAAACGGAAGTCTCATTTTACCTTTCGTACAGAGGTATTTAAAGATGGAATTTACCTATGCAGTATTGGCCCCAAGAATGGCTTCTCTTCTGTGTGGGAAATTGACTATGCCCATCAAACGATTAGAATAAAGTCGAACCTTAGTTTTAATCGGATAACAATCTATAAGGATAATGCAGAGCTTGGTAAAGTCAGCCGCCAAACAAAACGGTTCAAAAGCATTTTTGGCATGGCACTTTATGATGATGTTGATCCAGTAGTTGTCGCATTTTGTTTGACAATTCGATTGATGGTGTTGAGGGCATCAATGGCAGTGTAGTTTGATCAAAAGTTACATTTTATATGTGTGCCTGATGTGAAAACAGAAATATTGGGACATTCCGTGACGCTTATTGTTTTCAACTGAAGTGTTGACTATATCGGTGATGTTTATATCTTTTCCCAACACAGCATAGCTTGAATATAATAATTCTATTAAAGGCATAATAAAAATAATTTGGAGTGCAAGTTCTTGAAAGCTTTTGGAGCAATCTATTCCTTCTTTTTTATTTTATATCGTTCCTTTTCTCGTCGTAATTGTTCTGCGCGGTTTGATTGTATAATAATAGCACTTCGCTTAACATCTTGCCTTTCGTTGCTGATGACAATTTGGTATTTGCCAGCTGAGAAATAAGTAGGCTTGTATTTAAATTCGAGAGCCTCACCAGTCTTAAATTCTCTTTGATGAATGGGGCTACTAACCAGTTCGCCGTTAGGGCTAAGAATCTTTGCAGTATATGTACCATCTGCAGGTATTGTAAAGACATAGCTCTGTATCTTTGATAGATTTGTGCTCTTTAGTGTTTTTGTATTTGATTGACAAAAAGCAGATGTCAATATAAAGCTTAGGCAAATTGTATAAAATAGTTGTGTGTTCATTATTGTTGAATTAATACAATGTTATCAAACCAATAGGTGCCAATAGGTAAATCACTTAATCGGAAACCAACTCTTAAATGACCATTATTGTCTTCATCAGGAACAACTGGTAAGGTAAAAAATTGCCACTCCGTCGTCAATCCACTTACCATATCGTCATAACCATTCCATGGAGAATTATTACGGCTAACTGCTGTCAGTACGTTTATATTTTTATCAGCTTTAGCAGCAAATGTTAATATATATTGTTGATTGGCTACGAGTGATGATCCAGTATTTTTAAATTGAATATGCCAGCCAGTATCCGTTGTAGAAGTAGTAACTACTTTAGCAGAAGCATTTCCAGTAGCAACATGAACAGGATTTGTTTCTATGCTCATCGTAGCTGCAGCCGTCTCATGCAATTCCACTGACCAGGGACTCAATGTGGCATCTTCAAAATCACCATTTACCAATATATTGTTGGTAGGAATATTATCACATTTGCGAATTTGAGCCAAAAACAAAGCATCACTTTGTACTTCAAATCCGTCCTTCATTAAGACTGCTTGACCACCTCTGAAATCAATATCAAAATTTGAATTGACGGTGCCTACTGAATTTAATTCTGGAGAAACATAAAACGTACCATTCTGAATTGGATCGGCATCCAGTATTGGTTGAAATATTTGATCGCAAGGAGGGCAAGGAGCACATCCAGAAGTACCACATTCTTTGACATTTATAGAAGCTGTGTGTGTCATTAAGTTTCCGTTATCCATATATTGATAGGTGATCGTATGCAAACCAGGTCCGGCAGCATCAGGATCAAAATCAAATTTATCTTCATAAGAATTGATCACACCAGTGCCAGCGTACGCACCGTCTTTTGCTAATCCACCGTCCAGACCATAGAAGACACCATCATTAATACAAGCATCGATTGATATTTGAAACTGTTGGTCTGTTGTAGGTTCCGTATTGATCCTCATTTCTCCAAAGCCTGAGCAAGAGCCACCGAAGTTTGTCAGCGCAGTTAACACCAAATAACGCGCTTGTATTCCATTGAAATTTGGACCTTCAAAACCTTCATATTTAGGGTCTCCCGTAGCCTGTACGAAATTGATGTTTCCCCAATATGTCCAGTTTTGTCCATCGGTTGAATGATGGACTCTGACATAGTTTGCGTTGTCGGCTAGTCGATCAGGGTCGTTTAGATTCCAGAAAGTTGTTTGATGCATTTCGTGAACCTGACCAAAGTCGTAGCGGATCCAATGCGTATTCCCCAAACCTGCTACTGGATTTTGAGATGGAGTGCAAGAGATCCAACCATCATGTGCATTGGTACTGTGTCTATCTGGACAACATTGAGCTACAGACTCATTCACTATGAAGATCAATATGCCAATCGCCAATAAATATTTTTTCATAGCCATTATTTTAAAAACCCAATTGGTCTTGGTGTTGATTGAATGTTGTGAAACTGCGAAAGTCTTGGAAATATATCTACAAGATCTGTATCCGAAACTCCAAACCATTTTGATACCTCTGCGAAGTAACAATCTGTAGGCGTGGTAGGTAATAGGACTCCATTACCAAGTTCATTTGGGCCACCTAAGGCGAGCGATGGGTATGTACCATATATTTGACCGCCATTGATTAAGTTGTCGCCTCCCATTACCATTACATTTCCACCCCAGGCATGATCACTTCCGTCACCATTGGAGGTTAAGGTTCTTCCAAATTCGGAAGTTGTCATTGTTAATACCTGATCATCCATGCCTATTGCCTCCAAAGCTTGATTAAACTCGTTGAGCGCATCTCCCAAAACACCAAGCATGCCAAGTTGAGAATTTAGTAATGCATCATGATGATCCCATCCACCGAAATTGACAAAGAAAATCTGTCGATTAAAATCGAGAATGTCACCAGAACCTATCGTACCGTTATTCGCATCTTCTGTACTTACGGCGATCGTCCGAGCGATCATTTTTAGTTTTTCAGAAACTGGATTGGCGCTATTAAAAATAGATTCATGAGCTCCTCCAACTTCAAACTCAGTATACTTTCCAATGGCGGTAGAAAATTGTTCATGTGCTTCTTTTGATTGTGTAATCGTATCGACATAAGTCTTTTTGAAAATATCTTGATAGGTTGCTCCCAGCATATTGTCTATAGCCTGGGTCCTAAGTTGATTGTATATCCATCCTGATTGTGGGTCGAAACCATTTATCCCTACACTGCCTTGTTCGCTAATCGCATATTCAACAGAGTCATTTCCGGATTGAAAAATGTTCGTTCCAGAAAGAGTCACATTCATTGAGATATTCTGATTGTTGTTTTGATCTCCAATTAAGTCTGCAATTTTGCCTGCCCAACCAGTCGCCGTACGTTGGTCCATAATAGCAGTTTGCCATTGTTGGATTTGATCAGAATGAGAGAATAGTCCAAGTGGCCTTGTCACGAGCTTGTTTACATATTCACTTTTTGTCATCGGGCTCATTAAGGTTCCGATATTGGATATAAAGGAAAGCTTGTTGTTATTAAAGAGTTGTTGTACTCCAGCCAGTGAAGGATGTACACCATATTGTTTGCCTTGTTGATGGGTGCCATTCAGAAGTCTAACATTAGTTAAAGCACTGGGGTCATTTGGATCATATGCAGGGATCGCAAGATTGGATCTTGTTACTGCATATTCTGCATAATCCGTTATTGGAATTAAGGTGTTGAATGAATCGTTACCACCTGCTTGTAGTATACATACGATTGCCTTGTAGCCACCCATTGAAGAATTAGAAACAGCTGCAGCATTCATTGCTTTAAAATTGAGCAATGAATTCATCAGCGTCATATAACCCATTCCGGCGCAGCTTATCTGTCCCATAAAATTTCGCCGGGAGACCATTTTTTTATATTTTTTTGGATTCATGTTTACTAGTTTAGCGCATCACTGCGTAGTCTGGAGAAATAAGCAATAAGTAGACACCTAATCTGACTCTGTACTGTAGATAGTTGGCTCCACTATTCGCAGTTGTAAATTGCGATAAGGTGTTTTTAAGAATGCCCCGAGTAGAGTCTGACAAGGTTCCGTGCGTAAAGACTCTGTCAAATTCATTAAGTAAGGTTTCAACGTCATCAGCAAGGGATAGATAATTATCTATATCATATCTCACGCGTACATCATCGAAGTATTCTCCTTCCCAAGTGAACATAATCTCTCCCCAATCTGCTACCCATCTGTTTGCCTCATTGATATATCCTGGCGCAGTTAAGGTGTTATGTAAATTGAATTCAGGTCCGACTAAGCCATTGTCTGCAAGTGCACCATTGGGCATGTGATCTGGTAAATAAAAATTGAAAACGCTTGGTGAGTCCATCAAATCCTGATTTACCCAATAGCTGAAATTCCAATTGACATTCCAATTTCTATTATTGGGAACTAGTTTGTCTACAGCTCTTGCAAAGTGAACATATTTGATTAATGGGTCTTTTAATTTGCTGTTTTCATCATCCAATTGAAAGGCACACGCCCTAGCTTCAGCGTCCATTAAGATAGCTTTCACTACTGCAGCCATATCACCTCTTTCACCATTGCCATTATTGTTAAACACTTTGGATACTCTCTTAACAAAATCAGGACTTGGATTTGATTTAACCAATCGCTGGATAAGTCTGTAAGCAATAAAGGGTCCTGTATTCGGATGATTAGCCAGATTTCTTATTGCCATTTCTATATCTACCATTCCCTTTTGTGATCCTGGAATTGTTAGCCCTTTCAACAAATGTTTTGGTCCAGGTTCGTGTTGATCTTCATACATGATCATAGGCTGCGTAATGTCCGCTGTCCAGATACCTTTACCAAAAAAGATATTGTTGGGCCCATACGGCTGACACAATTCTTGTCCAGCTCCATATGGATGACATCCTATCGTATCACTTACGCTCAAGCCTGTAAATACTTTTGCAAATTCTCGTATATCTTCTTGTCCATAGGTGGGAATGAAATCTCCATTAGCATCAAGTTTTCTGGTGCCATCAAGATTGAGTTCGTAAAGTCCAATAGAAAATAATTGCATGATTTCCCTTGCATAATTCTCATCAGGATGAACGTTGTTAGATGGATCAGCTTTAGGGTTATTGAGGTGGCTGAGATATTTACCCATGCTGGGGTGTAGGGTGACATCTAGCAACAGTTCTTCAAAATTGCCGAACGCATTAGAAGCGAGCATGTCATAGTAAGATGCTAGGCCATCTCCAAAATTTCCTAAATCAGATTTTCTTGAAATGACAAAGATTTGTGAATACGCAAAGGCGACTCTGTGCCTTAATAAGTCTTCGTTAGACATCATTTCATTCCACCAAGCATAATTGAATTCAGTCCATCGAGGTCTAAATTCATCTATATGAACAGCATCGCCTGCAGCATATGTGGCATCCAGAATTGTTGTATATATTGAATGTACAGATGGTAAAATATAAGTTTGTGGTTTTTGCATTTGGTCGTCAATCCATGATTCTATACCCATGGCTTTGACGTCATTAATTGATGCCCAATCATAGCCCATTGCTGCTTGAGAAAGAAACCTTGAGGCTTCCATAATCGATGCATCTAACCCTTCTCCATTAATGGTGTTATTTGCGGATGCTTGCTTTGGCCAGGAGGTGTTATTTTCCTGACTACTAGAAGTGACAGTTATTCCAGTATCATTTCCTGCTCCAATAAAATTTTGAGCATTAATTCCAGAAAGACTGATAAGTAAAACCAGTAAAGTAGAGAGGCAGGATGAGGAGTATTTCATGCTACGGGTTATTAATGTGGCATGAATATATAACCTAATTGGTAATATTTTGTTAGCGTTTACCCTAGGTTCTTACATTTGTTTTACTGTCTGGTAAGCTAACTTTGAGCAAAAAGTACATCAGTAAAAAACTCAACTATAGATTTTCCCGATCCCTCTATCCCCAAATCAGGAGCAATAATCTCGTGTTCGATGCCAATCTTTTGCGCATAAGTTCCCAGGGTTTTTGCATGCAAGGGATGATGTTGTGGATCAGTAAACAAAGGTGGCCCGTCCTTGCCATCGTTCATTATATACAGTGGTGGATCGTCAGCAGTCATTAAGTCCAACATATCAACATCCTTTCGGTAGTTGACCATGCGATCTGTATCCAATAATGAAGAATCATCAATACCATAAAATTTGACCAATTGGTCCATCATGACAGGAGGAATTCTGGACATATCAATGGTATAGCTCTCAAATACCTCTTCCCATCTTAGAATATCATAAGTCGCTTGAGTTCGCAATGCACCTATAGCTGATAACCGTGTCGATTGACTTAAAATTGGATCATCCGAGCCTTGTGCCATATCATCATTCAGACCAATCCAAAGAGAAGTCCCTGCGCCTGCTGATTGTCCAAAAGAGGCGATTCGCTCTGGATCGATATTGAAAGAAGCTGCATGATGTCTTATATATTGTATGAAGTATTTGCTGTCATTCATGCAATCAATAACTCCATTATCAACATCCTGGATAAATCGATATCCTATTGTGGCAAAAGCAATTCCTTGTTCAAGAAACTTTGGTATGTCTTCTTCATGGTATTCATAAGCCCGCTCTTTTTCTCCGTTGACAAAGCCGCCACCATGGATATAGATAATGAGTGGGGTAGCTTTATTACTCGAAGGCATATAGATATCGAAGATGGTACGATCATGACTTTTGTAGTGCATGTCTGTAACCACTTTCGTATTTGCATCACTTAATTGAATTGGCGATTCCGAAAAGGTCAGTTTTAATTTTTCATAATCGAGCACACTTTTCTCAGGCTGGCTTTTGCATGACAAAACAATTGTCAACATTAACATTGAGGTGAGCAAGGCAAAAACGGGATGACTGCTTTTCATAATTTCACTAATTCGTTTTAACTTCCATTAAATAACGAATGATATGAGGAATAGTTACATGATTACCATCTTCTTTGCAGTTTTTATTGTTGGATGTGCAACGGTAAAAAATCCTTACGCTCACATAGAAGATAATAGAGCAAAAACAATTGTACAACAGTCCATCAATGCCTATGGCGGATATGCAAGTTGGAATGCAAATGAATACCTGGGCTTTGATAAATGGTTTGCTCTCTATGATGAAAATGGCAATGAAGAAGTAAACACCAATCAAGTCCATCATTATACACCAACTAAAATTTATATGACGTGGGATGATATGGGAGAGAAAGTAGAACAAATCTTTACCGAAGGAGAGTTTAAGAAACTTAAAGCTGGAAAACTCCAGGGAGCATTGAATGAAACCTCTGTTAAAAATTCCATTTTAGCCGCGACCTTTGTGATGAATGTTCCGTTCAATTTATTGGATGAAACGGCAACACTTACTTATGATGGAGAGACAACATTTAATGGAAAAGAAGTCTATGTCTTAAAAGCGGAGTACTTTCCAGAGACCCATCAACACCACACGACAAAGGATATCTGGTGGCACTACGTTGATAAAGAGACATACTTAATCAGTGGTTACAAGGTTAAGCATTTGGACCATGTATCATTGGTAGAGAATGATAGTTTCATTCGTAAAGGTGGGTTTGTGCTGCCTGGGAAACGGAGTTCATACCGAGTTGATGAAAATGAAGAAAAATTGTATTTGAGGGCTGCATACGAGTATAGTGATTATAAGGTTGGGTATTGAGATGATATATTGGAGGCTTTATCATTTT
>CAYNMW010000110.1:0-15062 GCA_964398295.1 uncultured Saprospiraceae bacterium
CTATCTTTTGTGACCTTCCTTTTGTTTCTTTTGCTCCTTTTGTGGTTTCCATTAAACCAATAGAAATTACTCCGCTTTCCATTTAATGTTACATCCCGCACTCGGATATTGTTTTTCAATAATCTTTCCTTCTAATGTAGCATCCAAAGCAAATCGTAGATCCTCACCATTGAGTGGTTCCGTATTACCAGGTCTTGACTTATCCAGTCTCCCACGATAACTTAACTCCATCTTTCCATCAAATACAAAGAAATCCGGTGTGCATGCAGCATCATATGCTTTCGCTACTTCCTGACGTTTATCGAACAAATAAGGAAAAGGATATTTCAATACTTTAGCCACTATGCTCATTTTATCAGGAGCATCTTCTGGGTAATTTTCTACATCATTTGAATTGATGGCAACGAAGGATACACCTTTATGTTTGTATTCATTTGCCAGCTTGACCAATTCACTATTCACATGAATCACGAAGGGACAATGGTTACAAATAAACATGATGACTGTGGCACGTTCGGACTTAAGATCATCCAAGCTGTAATAATTTGTACTAATGGTATCCTGGAGATGAAAGTTTGGAGCTGGTGTCCCAATTTCAATCATTGTTGATTCGGTTAAAGCCATATTTTATTTATTAAAGACAATCGGGATTAATCCCAAAAACGTATTTTTCTACAACACTCAGTTCTTTCGCTACTTCTGATCCTGAGAATCCAGCAATCATCTGATTGCTCAACGAATCCTTCGCAATTGCAATCAGCTTTCTGGCTACAGGGAGATACGACCAATGCCATTTCTCTTCATTGTACCCATTGGGTCTAAGCTCACCTTTTTTGGTGTATACCTGACAAAATCCAAAGGCAGCTGCATGAGCGGTTAACCATTCGTACTCCTTCAACCCTTGACCTGATTCAAAGTATTCATTTTCAAAATTGTTCAGATCAATATCTGTACCCCAATGATGTCTAGAGGTTCCGGGCATCGAACTGTATTCCAATATTTTTTGAGCTCTTTTGTTGTATGCAGGATAGGCAAGAGCAGCATTCTTATCATTTTCAATTTTAGTTGTTCCTGTCCATTTTCTTTCCCAAATTCCTTTTTGATAGTCAAAATTCCTGGTAGCAGATCTGATTACTAATGAAATGTCATCTGTTTTGGCTGCAGCATGCATTTTTTTGAATGCATCGTAGGTTTCTCTGTGCAGATATAACCCTTCTCTATCTGCATACTGTTTATCAATTTTAGTAAAGGATGGATGTTTTTTAGGGTCAAATTTTCCCATGACAATGCCTAGATTTTCCTCGGGTGGCATCACATCTTTACGACTTACTTCCTGAGCAACTTTCTCTAAAGGGGATTGACTGGTCTTTCCATGCTTACAGCTGATGATCAAACAAGCGCAGTAGATTAAGATGATGACTCTCATATTAAAATCTATTTCTTCTTAAGGTATCCGGCACTTCCTCTTCTAATGGGAATTCCTCCTCTAAGGGCAAATCTTCGAGTTCTTCTTCCTCCTCAAAAAAATCATCTCCAAGTCCAAAGTCTTCTTCTTCAAATTCATCATCAACTTGTTCTGCTAGAATTCTTTCTTGTTGTTCTTCCTCCACATCTTGCTGCTTATATCGATCACAATCGATGATGTCATAATATTCAGATGGAGGAGTAACAAAATTTAAATCAGGATTGTAATTTAATTCTTCATCTGCTTCGATCCTCTTCAAAAATTCGTGGAATATTGGTCGCGCCATAACAAACCCTTGTCCGTCATCCAGCGTATAAAAACGAACCCATTTTTCGTCTCCTCCAACCCAGGTGCCTACCACAAGTCCCGGTGTTATACCCATAAACCAGGCATCAGCATATTCATTTGTTGTACCTGTCTTACCTCCATTTTCTGTCTTCACACCTAGGCCAAATCGACCTCCTGTGTTGTTTTTAAGCATATCTACCATTACAGCATTATAAACAGGATTCAAGGCTCTTTTTTGATTAGGAGTAGATCGGTAGATTACCTTTCCATTTTTGTCTTCTATATAGTCGATGAATACAGGCTCAGTGTACACGCCATTGTTTGCAAAAGCTGTATACGCACCTGTCATTTCCATTACGGACAAGTCAACAGATCCGAGTACCAAAGATGGAATTGCAGGTACCAATAATCTGCCAGTAGAGTGTTTTGTTTGCTTGTCTATGCCCACATTATGAAGTAAATCACGGATAACCTCTACACTACCCATTTCTTTGACAAGTCGCACAGAAATTGAATTTTTGGAATACAGCAAACCCTGATACAAATTGTATTTGTTGCCAGTAAATTCTCCATTTGCATTGGAGGGTGACCATTCTTCATCCACAAACAAGCCGACATCGCCTGGTGCAACTGTATATTGGATATCATCAAATTCCTGGCAAGGAGAAATGCCAGAAAGTGCGATTGCCGTTGCATAGACAAATGGTTTAATAGTAGAACCCACCTGCCTTCTGCTGTTGATATGATCAAATTTGAAGAATTTGTGGTTTATGCCACCTACCCATGCTTTGATGTGTCCTGTTTTGGGATCTGCAGCCATCATGCCTGTTTGTAGATGCCGTAGATGATAGCGTATCGAATCCAAAGGGGTCATTTCCTTCACTGTCTCGCCCTCTTTGTAATCAAATACAGTAAGATCCATTTTTGTATTAAAGACGGTCTCAAAGTCCTTTCTGAATGCTTTCCATGTGTCTTTGACTTCTGACCAAATAGCTTCTTTTGTAATGCTTGTATAATTTGTCTGTAGTCTACCTTCTTTGAGAGATTGGATTCCCTTTTGATAGTTATCTGCTTCAATTATGATTCTTAAGGCTGGTTCAGTAAGCAGAAATCCTTTGTATTGATCAGATATTTTTTTGTTGAGTTCAGTGAAATGTTGAGCAAACAAATCTTGATACCGATCAGAATAATGAACTCTTCTCATCACGGATTCATGCCGTTGAATCAATTGAAGAGAATCAGCTTCAAAGGTCATAGGATCCTTATTTTTCCACCTGTCCCAGTATCTATTTTGAATCCACTCCATATGATCTCTGACAGAAGATTCTGCATGTTTCTGAAATCCCAGATCAATTGTCGTATATATTTTTAAACCGTCAGTATATATATTATACTTCCCTCCTTCAGGCTTTTTATATCGTTCTTGTGCGAATAAATCTTTCAGCGTTTTTGTTAGTTCCTGTCTGAAATATGGTGCTGGTCCTTCAGAATGATTTTCCCGTTTGAAGTTTGTCAGATCAATAGGTTTTGCACTAAGGGTGTCATATGCAGTTTGATCAATGTGACCATCATCTTCCATTAAGTCGAGTACGATATTTCGTCTTTCTCGTGTACGCTCCTCAAATCTGACGGGGTTGTATCTTGCTGGATTTTGTAACATTCCAACTAAGGTTGCAGCTTCGGTTACCGTTAGATCTTCCTGATTTTTGCCAAAATAAACTTCAGCAGCAGATTGTATACCATGTGCACCATTGATGAATTCAAATTTGTTGAGGTACATAGAGACAATCTCTTCTTTGGTATACGATGTTTCCAATTTTACAGCAGTGATCCATTCCTTCAACTTAATGTTGATAAGAGAGACCATCCTGTCAAAACTGGATAAGCCTTTTAGACTAGGTCTGCTATAGAGCAATTTTGCCAATTGTTGAGATATGGTACTACCACCTCCAGAACTTTCTTGCTGAAGCAATACAGTTTTGAAAGCCACTCTAAACAATGCCTGAATGTCAACACCTGCATGGCTAAAGAATCTAGAATCTTCAGTACTCATCAAGGCATCCAAAACAATAGGAGATAATTCGTTGAATTCGACTGTTTCTCTGTTTTCAATGAAATATTTGCCGAAGACCTCACCATTGTGGTCATGGATTAAAGAAGCCAAGTCATATTTGGGGTTTTCTAAGTCTTGAAAAGAGGGGAGATCAGAATTTCCGGCTAGCCACAATGAACTGCCTATCACACCAAAGCCAATGATGGTCAAAATCCATAGTAGAAAGACTAATGGACGTAGTAATTTTCTTTTTTTATTCCAGTCTATTGCTGCCAATCAAATGTGTATAAGAGAGATGCAAATTAGTGTTTTTTGAGCAGATGATACTAATTAGAGAATTAAGTCCAGGTAGTTTAGTGCCTTGAATAGTAATCGAGTATTTGAAACCACTTGGGCTTAATCAAATGAAAATATTGGTTAGTATTAAGTCCAAGGTGCTTTAGCGCCTTGAAAGGACTTTAATATTCCCTAAAAACTCCTCCTAAAACTCCTCCAAACTCCTCCTAAAACTCTTCTTCAAACTCATCATCCATCTCATCTGCAGGACTGGCCGCAGGTTGCTCTAGTGAATGATAAAGTTCACAATTTGTCTCAATGCTTAATCCATCAACAGGTGGTTCAAAAACAGCGAGTTTATTGTAACCTATTGATTTATCTTTTTCTACACGGCGCATGAATTCAAAAAAGAATGGCCTTGCCATTTTACCTCCTTGCCCAAGGTCCAAATTTAAGAAGCGAATCCATTGGTTGTCACCACCGACCCATGTGCCTACCACCAATTCTGGTGTGATGCCCATAAACCACCCATCTCTATAATCATCTGTTGTCCCTGTTTTGCCACCGAATTCTGATTCTATTTCCCAACTTCTCGCTGATGTCGCGTGTTTCAGCATATCAGTCATGAGATAGGCATATTGCTCATCCAGTGCTTTGCGACGCTTAGGATTTGATTGATAAACTACCTTTCCTTCTTTGTCTTCGATTCTTTTGATGAATGTCGGTTCTACATACACTCCTTTATTAGCAAGTGTATTGTATGCACCTGTCATTTCCATTACGGACAAATCAGGAGTACCAAGAGCAATTGATGGATACGGAGGTATTTTTTTCTTTTCTATACCCATACTTTCCGCAAGTTCACGCACACGTTCTACATTCCCAATTTCTTTCATCAAATAAGCGGAGACAGAGTTGAGGGAGTTTTTTAAAGCATCATACAATGTAAATTTTTCACCGCTATATGTTTTTCTACTGTTCTGTGGACACCAGGTTGCCGATACAGAAAAGTTAGGATCATTTTTATCTATACAATACTGTTGGTCTGTGACTTTTAGACAAGGAGACAAAGCCCATTGCTGCATTGCCTGCATATAGATCAATGGTTTGATCGTTGATCCTACTTGACGATTACTGGTTACATGATCATTCTTGAAGTACTTAAATCCAACACCACCTACCCAAGTTCTGATGTATCCACTTTGTGGCTCTATAGATATTGATCCTAATTGCAGATGTTCTCCATGATATTTGATGGAATCCAACGGACTCATTACAGCTTGTTTCTCTCCGCTAGGAGTATAGGCGAAGACGTTCATTTTTGTCTTCTTAGAAAATTCACTCTTGGCGACTCTTTCCAATTTGTTCCATTGGTTGATCAATTCCAGGACATGATCACTTTCCAATATTTCTTTGTACGTGCTCCTTTGCTGTTTACTGATAAAGTCATCTCTGACAAGTTGATCAAGATATGATGAATTCTCTTTTGCTTTGAGTAAGCGTTTGATATCGCCATTCCATAAACGAACTTTGTCAATGTCTCCCGAGATCTTACTTGTTATGCCTTGCAGATATTTGTTCCTCAATTTTTTATATCGAGAGGATTCGTCAATCATTTGACGGAGTTTATTCTGCCTTAAAGATTTCTGTCGGGAATCAGCTTCATGGGACCATGGATCCTTATTCTTCCAGGTATTGAAAAAATCACCTTGGACTTTGTTCATATGTACACTCAATGCGTCTTCTGCATGTTGCTGCATTTTTGCGTCAATGGTCACAAATATTTTGAGGCCGTCACCATATAAGTCGTATCGTTTGCCAGTAGGATCTGCATGTTTTGGATCCTTTAGTATTGTTTGCAGCTCCTTTGTCAATTCTCTTCTGAAGTATGGTGCCAAACCTTTGATGTGATCTGAACGATTGAAATTGTCCATATTGATTGGCAATAATCGCAATGAATCGTAAGCTTCTTTTTCAAGCTTGCCTGTTCTCACCATCTGGCCCAGAACAACCTCTCTGCGTTTCATTGCGTTCTCTGGCTTGCGGAGAGGGTCATATAAATTCGGGTTTTTCAACATGCCAATGAGCAGAGCCGCTTCTTCAATCTTGAGTTGCTTTTGCTCTTTGCCAAAGTATGTTTTAGCAGCCGATGCTATTCCGACAGCATCATACCTGAAATCCATCTTGTTGAGAAACATGGCAATGATCTCTTCTTTTGTATACCGTTTTTCAAATTGAATAGCAATGACCCATTCCTGTAATTTCTGATAAATACGTTTGACAGGATTACTTGACCGCTGAGTGAAAAATAGTTTGCCCAACTGTTGGGTAATCGTACTTCCTCCACCTTTCCTCCCGAAATTAGCGACGGCGCGCAAAACTGCTCTTCCATCTATGCCAGTATGTGTATAAAACCGTTCGTCTTCTGTTGCAATTAGGGCATCTATAAGATGTGGATTCAAAGTTGCAAAATTTGTCCATTCTCGGTTTTTTCTAAAGTATCTACCAATTTCTGTTCGCCCATCATCAGCATAGATCAATGTGGCATACTCATAATTAGGATTTTCCAACTCCTCAGTATTTGGCATCTTGGAAAGCGAGAGAAACAAGAAGAGCAGAATTGTACCGACCAAGCCTAGAATGAACAAGGTCCAAATAGCAATGGTCAACTTCTTGTAAGGAGTTGTCACATCTGTTTTCTTAGTTGCTTTTTTCTTTTTTTTCTGTTTTGCCAAAATTCAATGATTAGTTAGCAATAGGACGTATCTGACAACGGAATTATTGTCGTTGTAAATCAATAGCTAAAATATTACAAATTTTTGTTATATGAGTAGTTATTAAGTTAAACTGTAGAGAAGCTAGTGCTCACATAATTCGGGTCTTCTTTTTAAAATTTTGATAGTATTAAAAAAAACGAAACATATCCTTTTCTACAGCATTGGTCCCCTTTGTGTTCAAAGGGGATTTAGGGGATTAGATTTGAATGGTGTTTATGACTAACGGGAGTGGTCCGACCTCAAGGGAGACATAGCTTCGGGCTAATCCTGTAAATGCCTCCCTCGATTGAGGTTAGGTGGGTGAATTTTGATTTTGAAGTTTTGGCCTTTTGCTCTTTGAAATACCTGAGTCGAAGGTGTCTCACCTCTCAACAGCATTTACATTTTGAAGTTGAAGTTGAAAGTCTGCGTACCTCCTGCCAGTTAACTAGTGTAATAATCAAACGCTCCCAATATCTCCTCCTGATCCAAAGCCACATTAAATGCACAAGATCCTATTTCAGTGACAACAGAAGCGAGAATAACGCCATCTCTGTTCTTCTTATCTGCTTTCATATTGGATAGTATATTGTCCTTGTTTTCTATTTGTAGTGGAATGTCGTGATAAATAGAACGGATATAGTTCTCTATTGAATGTAGAGAGTCTTCGTTTAGTAATTCTTTTTTTGAAGCAATCCAACTTTCTGTAATCATACCTATGGCAATTGCTTCACCATGGAGTAAGGGCTCATCACTGTGTAAATAATCAGTTTCAACAGCATGTCCAATTGTGTGCCCAAAATTTAAGATTTTCCTTAGCCCTTTTTCATAAGGATCTTGGTCAACGACCGTTTTTTTAATCTGTACATTTTGATGAACAATTGGAAGCCAATCTACTGCGCCGAGATCTTTAATTGATTGTAATTGCCTCCATAATTTTCTATCCTGAATAAGAGCATGTTTGATCACCTCAGCATAACCACTTCTCAATTCTCTTTTGATGAGTGTCTTCAAAAAATCGACATCTATAAGTACTGCTTGTGGTTCATTGAATACCCCAACTACATTTTTGTAATCGAGAAAATCTATTCCAAGTTTACTCCCAACAGAAGCATCCACCTGTGACAATAAAGTTGTTGGGATCTGGATGAAGTCAATCCCTCGCATAAAAGTGGAGGCGCAAAATCCACCCATGTCTCCAATAACGCCTCCGCCAAGATTAATGACACAAGCATGTCTATCAGCTTCATGCTTTATGAGCGTCGACCAGATGAACTGACATGTTTCTATAGTTTTATAAATTTCACCACTTGTGATCATGATGATTGTCATGTCAAAATCAGTCTTTTCTTGTAAGATAGGAAGGCAATTTGCCTTTGTGTTTTCATCAACCAAGACAAATACTTGACTGTACTTTTTATCCTTGATTAATTTCTGGAGGTATTTCCAAGGACTTCTAAAAACAACTTGATAAGATTGACAGGATATATTATCCATATTTAGGGCAGTTCTTCTAGTTGATCAAGACTCCAGGCCATTGGAGATTTAGCAAATAATTTTTTTACTTCTGGCCAGTAGATTCCAAAAAATTCTGATTGTCTGTATGCATTGAGATGGGTTTCATCAATCCAGATGCTGTGGGTAAAGAAAATTCTTGGGTCTTTTTTATCTTGAAATAGTCTCAAGTATTCACAACCATCCATATTCCTGATGTCGAGTTTGATTTTATCGAAACGTGCCGTAAAGACTTCGACATACTCTTCATGGAATGTTAATTTGACAAATCTGTGAATCATTGCTATTCGAAAAAGTCTATTTGGATGGTTTCATGTTTACGTAAACTTAGTAATTCATTGGCGTTACCCATATTCACTGCTATCTCCAGATAACCAGATGCATTAAAGTATGCAAGAACCTCGCCCATTTGTACGTTGCCATAATGTTTGCTCAAATGTGTGATCGGATCTTTGCTTTTATAGTAAATTTTGAAACGACGTTTTTGCCGCAATTGCTCAAATGTGGTTTGTTTGAGATTTACAATTACATTGCCATATTGATCGATGTGGATGATAGTTGCCCTAATCTGAGAACCAGTTTTGACCGGTCGAATTCCTATTTTTTGAACAAAATTATCTGTGACAGTTCCAATATCTTCTAAAGCTAATCCATGACTGATTGCAGCAATGGCATGACCAAACACATCCATCACAAAATTCATTGTTTCATCCTTTTTGATAGCATATATATCTAGCTGCGTTCCTTGTTCGAATACCAAGGAAAACAGCCCATTATTAGGTCCGACAAAAAAGTGTCCGTTGTGCTCAAAGGCTATGACATCGTCATTTGACGAGTGATATACTTGTACTGCTCCTAGGTGTATTGTCCCTTTCGGGAAATGTCGGTATGCATTTTCAATAAAAAACGCTCCTTCCACTATATCATAATGCTTAATGTTGTGATTGACATCAACGATTGTTGCATTTGGAATACGCTGAAGAATAGCTGCTTTTAGTTGGGCAGTATAAAAATCTTGATGACCATAATCTGTAGTCAGGCTTACAATACTCATCCGACACATTCTATTTAATAAAGAGAATCAATTGACTATATATTATAATTAATGATCAAATATAGTAACTGCTTAAGAATGACTCCTATCATTTTCGCTTTAATTATATTTGATCAAATCAGCTTATTAGGTAAATAACGTATATCCTGCGATAACTCATATGTCATCACTGCTACCAAGACGAACTATGTTTAGTCTTTTTTCGTTTACCTTTGACCGTCTATTGTGGTGGTCGTATCATATTTGTTTAGTTAAAAATTATGTTCCCTATTGAGCGAAATTAATCTTAGTATCACGGATATAGATCCCATTGATCTATATGGACAGCGCAATTCCAAACTTAATATTCTAAAAGAAGCTTATCCTGAAGTTTCCATTACTTCCAGAGGTAATACGATTCGTCTTACTGGTGATAAAAAGGAAACACAAAAGGTGAAAGCTAAACTTGAAGTGATGGTTAGGCTCATTAAGCAGAAGCAAGAGCTCAATAAAGATGCCATTAATGACATCATCAATGGGACTAATCCATTTCTGGACGAATCCTCAAATGGGCATATTGGCACCACAATTCTACACGGTAGAAATGGTAGACCTATTAAAGCCAGAACAAAGAACCAAAAGCGGATGATTGATTTGACTGAACACAACGATGTGCTATTTGCCATTGGTCCTGCTGGTACTGGGAAAACCTATACTGCAGTTGCTCTTGCCGTTCGTGCATTGAAAAATCGGCTGGTCAAAAAAATAATTTTAACCAGACCTGCAGTTGAAGCAGGAGAAAGTCTTGGTTTTTTGCCGGGTGATTTGAAAGAGAAAATAGATCCATATCTAAGACCATTATATGATGCACTAGAAGACATGTTGCCAACAGAAAAACTGGAGCACTTTATGTCAAGTCGCATTATTGAAGTTGCACCATTGGCTTATATGAGAGGAAGGACCTTGGATCAGGCATTTATCATTTTAGATGAAGCACAGAACACAACCAGTGCTCAGATCAAAATGTTTTTGACCAGACTTGGACCTTCTGCAAAGTGCATCATCACAGGTGACTTAAGTCAAATTGATTTGCCAAATAAACAGCGTTCTGGATTACACACCGCAATTGACATATTGAAACCAATTCCAGGTATTGGTACAGTTTTCTTAGATGCTGATGATGTGGTCAGACATCGCCTTGTGAAGGAAATTATTAGAGCCTATGAAAAACAATCTGAAACTTGGCGAAGATTGAAAGAAGGAAAGGCAAAAAAAGAAGAAGAATAAAAAAATGAAATCTGTTCTCGTCAATCATCCCAGTGGCATTGTCAAGGGGCACATTACATTAGAAGGATCCAAAAGCATCAGCAATCGGGCACTAATCATTCGAGCTCTGTCTGGAGCTCAATTTGATATTGAAAATCTAGGTGCAAGTGATGATACTGATATTATGATTCGGTTATTACAACAAGATTCATCCCAAGAGTATAATGCAGGTCACGCAGGTACTTGTTATCGGTTTATGACAGCCTATTTGGCATTGCAAAAGGGAGAACAAGTGCTGACAGGAAGTGAACGGATGAAGGAGCGTCCTATTGGTCCATTGGTTGAAGCTTTGCGTAGTGTCGGAGTTGCAATTAACTATCTGGAAAAAGATGGCTATCCTCCATTACAAATTGGAGAGGTAAATCCAGATACGTACAATCGGGATGTACAAATTTCAGGAAATATGAGCAGCCAGTATTTGTCTGCTTTGTTAATGATTGCTCCTTCATTACCTGATGGACTTTGTATGCATATTCAAGATACCTTGGTTTCAAGGCCATACTTAGAAATGACACTGAAAGTTATGGAGGAGTTTGGTGTACACCACAGTTGGGTAGATGAAAACACAATTGATGTTAAACAACAAGCATATCAAGCTAAACCATTTATTGTTGAATCAGACTGGTCTGCAGCTTCTTATTATTTTTCAATTGCGGCTTTGGCAAAAGAAGCGGATATTACATTAGAAGGATTGTTTTCCAATAGTTTGCAGGGGGACATTGCCATTAAGGATATTGCAATGGCATTTGGCGTAAAGGCCACTTTTGAAAATGGCAACTGGAGATTGCAAAAAGACGCATCACTACGTAAAGATCTGTATGAATACGATTTTATTAAACAACCGGATTTAGCACAGACTGTCTCGGTCATGTCTGCCGGAACTGGCATGTATTCCATCTTCACGGGATTGGAAACGTTAAAAATAAAAGAGACTGATAGAATCGCAGCTCTTCAAAATGAGCTTAGCAAAGCGCAGGTATTTATGTCTAAACTTCCAGCAAAATTTAGCCCAAAATCAACGGATGAATTTTATGCGATAAACGGAGAAGTAAACATGGAAGAAGTGATTGAAATAGAAACCTATAAAGACCATCGAATGGCTATGGCATTTGCTCCTCTTGGGCTAATCAAACCGATAAAGATTTTAAAACCAGAAGTTGTGTCTAAGTCCTATCATGGGTTTTGGAAAGATTTAGAAAGCCTAGGTTTTAATTTAGAATTTTCTGACTAGGCTTGAAGTTTCTTATTAACCTTTAATGCTGAGAATTTTGATTTCTACACGTTGATTACGCGTGCGTCCTTCCAAAGTCCTGTTTGAAGCGATTGGCTTGCGTTTGCCATAACCTTTAAACTTCAATCGGTCAATCTCGATTCCCTTATTGGCTAAATATGAAGCCACCATCTTTGCTCTAGATGTGGATAGTGCGTCGCAATATTCGTGGGTAATTCCTCTATTGCCATTGGTATGACCTTGGATTTCAACAATGATATCTTCATTGTCCTCAAGGAAGTAAAAGATATCATCGAGGATCATAAATGAATTGTCCTTCAACAGATTCGTGTCTGGCTCAAAGTACAATTTATCGATTAGTAAAGTTTGTCCTTCTTTAATTTTCTCTCTGGAGACACCAGCCAGTTTATTCTGTTTAGACTGAGCTTTTTGTGTTTGCTGTACTGGTTTTGGTTCAACTATTTTTTCTGGTCTTGGTGCTGGTTTTGCAACATTCTCTGCAATTCCAATTCCTGCTGCGGGAGACTTAAAGTCTGCCTTTTTTGGCTTAGTTTCTTTTGGTCGTTCAGTTAGTGCTTGCAAATCTTTTGATTCGAGTGCATTGGTTACCAATACTGGATCATGCTGTACCTCAGTGTCGCAAGGAATTGGTACTATTTCAGATGCACCATCCAGGAGGATATGCCCGTTGTACGGAATTAATGTGGGAGTCTTATAGAACGCCTGTAGTATGATAAAATTTAAGTCATTTTTGGGTTCAAACTTAAAGTTGAACTGTCTCCATTCATCATTGATAATTGTTTCTGATGATGCCAACAATTCTGAAGGATATGAATTATAACTACAGAATTGATTTGAACCCCATATCCGTAGTACAGATGGATCATCATAATTGTCCATTTTACCTGTCCGTCTAGTTGCACTCACATACATTTGAGACGTAGACAGTAAAATCGAGAATGAGTAACATTGTCCGGCTTTGAGTGGACTAGATAAACGTTGTGATACAGCTTCCCAAGAATCATTATCTCGCACAACCAGACCTAAATAGGTGTCACCGTCCAAGGCATATTTGCTCACACCCCAGGCGTGATCATTGGTTGGATGAATATCAGGTGGAGATTCTGCTTTAAATTGGATTTTACCGCAATCGAACCACCCATCAATTTGTCGATCAAAATGTGAGCTACCGCCTGTTCTAGGTGTATCCTCAAACGATGGATTTTCCAAATATATCGTTTCCTGGCTATGCCCTAACACGCCAATAAACAGAATCCAAAGTATTATCGTGAACCTCATGTAGAATGGTAAGTATTATTTTAATGTAAAAGGTAGGTAATTTGTTGCTAATCAACCATATTTAAGGAATTATTAACCGCAAAAATTATCCATATTTATTTCTTATTTATGTTAAAAAAATATACATCTAATGACCAAAATTGCTCTTGAGGGAATGACCTTTTTCGCCTATCATGGATTCTATGAAGAAGAAAGGCAAAAAGGAAATGAGTTTAGATTAGATCTGTATGTTGATGTACCAGATTATGAATTGGTAGAAGATAGATTATCTGGCACCTTAAACTATGAAGAGCTATACGAGATTTGTAAAAATAGAATGAATGAATCTTACAAATTATTAGAAACAATTGCCGTTCTTATAAAGAATGACATTTTCAAAGCATTTACAGATGTCAGTGGAGTAGAATTGAGAATTGAAAAATTAAATCCGCCAATCAACGGACCTGTAGAAAAAGCAATTGTTATTCTAAATCAGAAAAGGAAACAAATCTGAACTTTATGATTCTATTAATAGTATTTGATGCTAATTATCAGTTATTAAAATAAAAATCATGAACAGAATTGTGTTACTATTATTTCCATTGTTATTCATCTCTTGTGATCCTGCTAGTTTGCAGAAAGTGTTGGATACTGGTGCAGGCCTCACAGCAGGGGAGACAGCAAGTGGCTTAAAGGAGGCATTAAATTTTGGGGTTGAAGATGCTGTAAGCTTTTTATCTGCAGAAGATGGTTATTATAAGTCCATTTACCAGATTCTCCTACCTGAAGATGTGCAAAAAGTTACCAATAAACTTAAGGTAATTCCTGGCTTTTCTAATGTGGAATCTGAAGTTGTCAAGCGTATAAATAGAGCCGCAGAGGATGCTGCCAAAAGTGCAGCACCTATATTTTTAGATGCAATAAAGAAAATGACTTTTCAGGACGCAACAAACATTTTGCTCGGAGAAAAAAATGCCGCTACAAATTTTCTTCAACGAAATACAAATGACGCTTTATATAGTGAGTTCAACCCAGTCATTGTCAATTCACTCAATAAATTTGGAGCACTTGACTATTGGGCAGATGCTGTAAATACTTACAACAAAATTCCATTTGTAACGCAAATGAATCCAGATTTGTCAGACCATGTTACGCAAACTGCCATGGAGGGATTATTTTCTTTGGTTGCAAAAAAAGAAGAAGGGATTCGGTCTGATGTTTCACAACGAACAACTGGTCTTTTGCAAAGAGTATTTGCTAAACAAGACAATTGAGTAGTTTTCCAAAACAGGATATAAAAAAAGAAAGATAGTCATTTGACTATCTTTTCCCTCTTCTTAATATCCTTAGTATTTATCTTTAGTTGTTTTTCTCGCTAAAAAAAGCGGTATCCAAACTTTTTTGGCTACCTACTTTTTCGCTTTTTAGCACCCTTAAACTGTATACTATGAAGACCCTCCATTTGTTAGTTAGCCACAAAAACATCCAATTACAGTAAATCTACATATGCCTACAATTTGTCTACAATCACATACTGGAGCTTGGCTATTAAAATTGTCATATTAAAAGTGCTAATCAAGTGTATGTTTATATTTGCATCATAATAGTTGCATATGATTCAATTACCGCCAGAAAAGTTAGGATCGTTTTATTTAGGTGCTGCCTATGACCTCAACACTAAAACCGTCACAGAACAAGCAATCAATTATGATGCTCGTGATTTAACAACACATGCTGTATGCGTTGGCATGACGGGTAGTGGAAAAACTGGCTTGTGTATAGGTCTGTTAGAAGAGGCAGCAATAGATAAAGTGCCAGCAATCATCATTGATCCGAAAGGG
>CAYNMW010000111.1:0-14881 GCA_964398295.1 uncultured Saprospiraceae bacterium
CATTAAGATTCCTAATCACTTTCTCTTTTGTGTTATTTTTAATTTATGGACAATTTTCTGTATACTGCATTGATAATTAAAACTTTTTCCAAAGGACAGTTAAGCAGGCGATTAATCCCTGTCATATGAAAAAACCTACTGAAGTATTCAATTTAGATAATGTTCATGAAGAGCAATTGCCTGTCCCCAAGCATAAGCTGCATGACTGGACACATTTTGCGGGTCTATATGCTGCAGAGCATGTTGCTGCTACAGAGTTTGTCATTGGTGCCACCTTCGTTGCACTAGGGGCGAAGACAATGGACATCATTATAGGTCTTCTGATTGGGAATCTATTGGCTGTATTAAGCTGGACTTTAATTACTACTCCAATTGCTGTTGATACGCGACTTAGTTTATATACCTATTTGCAGAAGATCGCTGGCAGCTCTATGTCCAATCTATACAACTGGGCCAATGTGCTAATTTTTACGGTTATCTCTGCGGCTATGGTTACAGTATCTGCTACTGCTGTACGATTCGCATTCAATATTCCAGCACAACTCAATTGGTTTCCGACAAATCCCTGGTTTGTACTTATCGTTATGATTGTCGGAATGGTCGTTGTCTTCGTTGCGATTTATGGCTTTGAAGCAGTGTCCGATTTTTCAGGTGTATGCGCTCCATGGCTTTTTGTAATGTTTACGAGTGGTGCACTTGTCTTAATGCCAGCATTAAGTCTGGATGTATTGGGTAAAACCTTGCCTGGAAGTTGGGCGGATTTTGTTGCTATTGGGAATCAATCTATCTGGACTGGAACGAATAGTAATGGTGAACCAGGCATTGGCATATTGGAAGTGATTGGTTTTGGTTGGGCAGCTAACACAATAACTCATTTTGGTTTGATTGACATGGCTTTGTTCAGATTTGCTAAGAAAAAATCCTATGGATTGACGACTAGCACAGGAATGTTATTTGGACATTATATAGCATGGATAGCAGCTGGTATCATGGGAGCAGGGACAGCAGTTATTTTAGGAAAAACGATCGTGGAACTTGATCCAGGAGATGTAGCATATTATGCATTGGGCTGGTCCGGGTTTGTTATTGTTATTGTCGCTGGTTGGACTACAGCAATAACCAATTTATATCGTGCTGGCTTAGCAGCTCAGGCAATCTTCAGTAAGGAATCACGAAAAAAAACAACCATGATAGTTGGGTCAGCGATGGTTGTTATTGCTTGCTTTCCATTTGTGTTTTCGCAGATACTACCACTATTGACTTACGCCGGATTATTGGTTGTGCCAGTTGGTGCAATTGTGTTTGCTGAGCACCAGATTTTCCCTAAAATTGGGTATACCAGATATTGGTCCAAATATCAAGGTTACATTCATAGTGTGCCCTCTATAGCATCATGGGTTATTGGTTTAATCTTTGGCTTCGGATTAAATTTTCTTGACGTAATGTCATTCTATTATTTATTTATCCCAACATGGTTTTTTACAATTGCTGTTTATATTGTATTGGCAAGAATATATGGTGCGAACGAAAAGTATGATGACGCTGTTGAAAGGGAAAAGAAATACAATGAACAGGTAGCTATTTATCAGAAGAATTTGGCGAATAAGGAAGAAATTTCACATAAGGGTAGTTCAGACTTATCTAAAATATTAAATGCGATTGCAATAACAGCACTGGCAATAACCCTATTTTTTGCAGCTAGGGTGATGTGGGGGAGTATAGATGAAAATGCTTACATAATTAATAGAGATCATTTTTACTTATATGGGTTCATTTGTACCGTTCTTTATTTTATTTGTACCTATTGGAGAATGAAAAGAAATAAAATTCCAACTGCCTAATCACCATTTATTTCATAATTGTGAAGCTGACGCTAGAGGTGTATCATATTTTAGCTCGGCACAAAAGGCGGATCTATAAGATTAAATGTGATTAAATTTGGTGCACTTTTTTGTAAAAAGTGTGAAAAATTTTAATTCAGAAATTAAAAGGTTTTTTAGCAATATGAACCAGAATAATCAACTTCTTAATCAACAAAATATTTCCGACATTTCAGCCCGACTGAAATGCCCAAATTATGATCGAACAAACATACAAACAGGTATAGTACATATTGGTGTTGGAGGTTTTCATAGAGCTCATCAAGCTTATTATGTCCACCAGCTAATGGAAAAACATCAGGAATTCGATTGGGGAATTTGCGGTGTTGGATTAAGAGAAGAAGATCGAAAAATGTTTTCCATCCTCAATAATCAAGACTGTTTGTACACCTTGCTCATTCAACATCCGGATGGGCAAATACATGCAGAAGTTATTGGCTCAATCAAAGAAATGTTATTGGCAGTAGATACGCCTCAATTGGTAATTGATAAGTTGGCGGACCCTTCTATTAAAATTGTATCCTTAACAATTACAGAAGGTGGTTACAATTTTAATCCTGCAACAATGCAATTTGATTTTAATAATGTAAATGTCCAACATGAATTAGAAGATCCTGAGCTACCCAAAACAGTGTTTGGATTCCTGACAGCCGCATTAAGAAAACGCAGACAAAATAATGTACCAGCATTCAGTATAATGTCTTGCGACAACATCCAACACAATGGAGATATTGCTCGTCAAATGTTGCTTGCCTTTGCACAAGAACAAGAGCCATCTTTAGCTGAATGGATTATGACGAATGTCAGTTTTCCCAATAGCATGGTTGATCGAATTACTCCTGTAACTAAACAAGAAAATATCACTTATATACGAGAGACTTTTTCTATTCAAGATGAATGGCCAGTAATTTGTGAACCATTTATCCAATGGGTAATAGAAGATAATTTTTCTAATGGAAGACCATCTCTAGAAAAACTTGGCGTCCAGTTTGTCAAAAATGTTACGCCATACGAAAAAATGAAAATCAGATTGTTAAATGCTGGGCATTCTGTACTTGGCTTGCCTGGAGCGGTGCATGGATTTGATACCATTGATGCTTGTATGAAAGATGCTGTTTTTTCTTCATTTATGAGGAGCTTTATGGATGATGAAGTGACGCCCATTCTAGATAAAGTAGAAGGTATAGATATTGAAGACTATAAAGACACTCTGGAAAGACGCTTTTCGAATCCGAATATTAAGGATAAAGTAAGCCGAATCTGTTCTGAAAGTTCGGCCAAACTTCCTAAGTTTTTGATTCCAACACTTGAAGAAAATCTACAGAGAGGAGGGACCATTCGCTATGCAAGTTTTATCCTAGCTGTTTGGTGCTATTATAGTGATCGACAGGTAAATAAGAATGGTAAACCATTAGATATTATCGATATTCGAAAGGAGGATTTGCATCATGCAGCTGCGGATACAGCAAGAAACAAACTGAGTTTTTTAAGTCTCACTGATTTGTTTGGGAATTTACAGCACAACAGCCGATTTGTTGAGGTTTATAGCAGAATGATAGATCGGATATACACGTCAGACGACATTCGAGTGCTAATGACTGATATTATGCAAGAAGGTAAGGTAAAAGAATAGAACTCAAGGGACTATAACTTCCTTAATATTTTCGTGATAATTTCATAATTAGAATTATAATAAACCGTTTGTCGTAAAATTGAGTTAATTGGTAAGAAAAATTGTGTCACTTGTAAGGCTGCACGTAACTTTAGAGAATCAATAAAACACTTATAAATACTTATGAAACAATTATTTACCCTATCATGTATTTTACTTTTAAGCTGTTCTGCTGTTAATTTTGCTATTGGACAGGATGCAGAAGAAATCGTAAGCACCTACATCGAAACAATTGGAGGAGCAGAAAAACTTGCTTCAATCAAGAGCGTTAAGATGTCTGGAAAGGCGAATTCTTTTGGAATGGATTTCCCAATGGAAATTACCTATGTCTCACCAAATAGCATGAAAATGATGTTGGAGTTTCAAGGCAAAGAAATTACCCAAATGGCTTTCGATGGAGAGACAGCTTGGACGACAAATTTCATGACAATGGAAGCTGAAAAAATGGACTCAGAACAAACAAGTTTGATTAAGCGAACAACAGAGTTTCCAGATCCTTTTCTAAACTACAAAGACAAGGGTTATGAAGTTACACTTGAAGGCGAAGAAGAAATTGAAGGGACACCTTGCTTCAAAGTTAAATTGAGTAGAGGTACGATCACAATAGCGGACAAAGAAGAACCACTTGAAACAATCTATTACTTCGACAAAGAAACATTTGTACCGATCATGCAGCAAGAATATTCTATGGTTGGTGAAATGAAAGGAAAATCTACTGAAACATACTTCAGTGATTATGACGAAGTTGATGGATACATCGTTCCGTTTACCATGTCGCAAAAGATTGATGGCCAGGTTATGATGGAAGGTACATTTGACAATGTAGAATTGAATATCGATGTAGAAAAGGGTGCCTTTGCATTCCCAGAAAAATAGTATTCCCACCTAAAAGAATAGAGGCTCTTGGTAAAACAGGAGCTTCTTTTTTTAATTAATCCAATAATTTAATTGCAATGAATCAACTGCAAAAACAATCTACATTCTTAGTATTTATATTATTCCTATCCGTATTTGATTATTCGCTTATTGCACAAACGACACTTAAGGGTGATGCACTCTTTGGCGCAATGCGAGCTAGACACATAGGTCCTGCTTTGATGAGTGGTAGAGTCTCTGATATGGAGTCTCATCCGACTGATTCAAAAATAGTGTATACAGGTACAGCTGGGGGCGGGGTATGGAAATCTCTTGATGGCGGCGTTACGTTTAATTCCATCTTCGATGACTACTGTCAATCAATTGGTGTAGTTTCTCTAGATCCAAGTGATCCGGACAATACGATTTGGGTAGGAACAGGTGAAGTATGGACAAGGAATAGCGTATCTGTTGGCGACGGTATTTACAGATCAAAAGATGGAGGTAAGTCATGGAAAAAGATGGGACTTGAAACTTCCGATCGTATATCCAGCATACAAATCAATCCAGCAAATTCAGATGAGGTTTTTGTTGGTGTACTTGGCGCTCTATGGGGGGATAGTGAAGACAGAGGAATTTATAAAACAACTGATGGCGGGGAAACATGGGAGAATATTTTCTATATCAATAATTCGACTGGTTGTTCGGAATTAGTCATTGATCCAGAAAATCCCAATACGATTTATGCAGCTATGTGGGAATTCAGACGAACTGCCTATTCTTTCAACTCAGGTGGTGAGAATAGTGCTTTGTATAAATCAACAGATGGCGGCAACAGTTGGAATAAAATTCACAATGGGTTTCCTGATGGGAAATTGGGTAGGCTCGCAGTAGCAGTTTCACCATCCGAAACAAATGTGTTGTACAGTGTTGTGGAATCTGAAGACAAAGAGAAAAGTGGATTGTATAAATCTGAGAATGGTGGCCAATCATGGGAACATAAAAACAGTGATTTTGAGTTGACGGTTCGCCCTTTCTATTTCTCTAAACTATCTGTCCATCCTTCAAATTCTGATATGGTCGTTAAGGCGGGTTTATTTGGTTCGATAAGTGAAGACGGTGGAGAGACATTCAGAACAATAGGGAGTGGTGTTCATGCTGATATACATGACTTTAGCTTCGACCCTAACGATCCAAATCGTATGTACCTTGGCTGTGATGGTGGTGTCTACAGAAGTTGGGATGGAGGTACCGTGTGGGAAATGGTGAAAGGACTTCCTCTCTCACAGTTTTATCATGTTACTGTTGATAATGAATCTCCATTTAATGTATATGGTGGCTTGCAAGACAATGGCTCATGGGTAGGTCCTTCAGCTAGTAATGCTGGGATTGAAGCAGGAGATTGGAAAAGTGTTGGATTGGGTGATGGGTTCAGGGTATACCCTCAACCAGGTGATCCAAACACGGTATATTCTGAAATGCAAGGAGCTGACATGATCTGGAAAGTAGATGTAAAGAAGAATCAATCCAGAACCATTCAACCATTTGCAGAAGAAGGAGATCCTAAATTGAGATTCAATTGGAATACACCGATAACAACGAGTGCACATAATGCAAAAAGATTGTTTGTTGGTAGCCAGTTCTTACACGTGTCTGATGACCAAGGCTTTTCCTGGAAAAAGATATCTGGAGACCTGACAACGAATGATAAATCAAAACAACAGCAAGAAGAGAGTGGAGGAATATCAAAAGACAATTCTGGTGCAGAGAATCATTGTACAATTTTTACCATCGGTGAGTCGCCCTTAAGCGAGACATCAGTTTGGGTTGGCACAGATGATGGCAATGTTCAAGTCACCATGAATGGTGGATCCAAATGGAATAATGTAACAGAGAATATTCCCGATTTACCAGACAATACGTGGTGTTATCATATTGAACCCTCTACTCATGATATCAACACAGCTTATGCTGTTTTTGATGGACACACACAAAATGACTATGAGACCTACGTCTATAAAACTACAGATGCTGGCCAAAGTTGGTCATCAATAGCAACAGATGACATTACTGGTTTTGCGCGTTCGATCCAGGAAGATTTTGTGAATCCTGATTTATTGTATCTCGGTACTGAGTTTGGTTTGTATGTGACTGTAGATGGTGGCCAAAATTGGTCAAAATTTACGAACAACATGCCAAGTGTGGCGGTGCATCATGTCACACTGCATCCTCGTGATCATTCACTTGTTATGGGGACTCACGGTCGTGGTGTGATTATCATCGATGATGTCAGACCACTGCGTCAATTGACACCTGACATCCTTGATGAAACGGTCCATTTCTTTGACCTAGGTCCTCATGTGATGAAGGAAGATGGTGGATTTGGAGGAGCTGCGGCATTCGGAAGTTTTGGTGGCACAGCTACATATGGAGAATTTATTGGAGAAAATCCCAATACAATGGCAGAGGTTGTATACTACATGAAAAAGCGCCACACCTTCGGTAAAATGAAGCTTGAATTGTTTGATGATCAAGGCAATCTTGTTGCGACTTTACCAGCTGGAAAGCAAAAAGGAATCAATCGGGTACAGTGGAACATGACAACAAAGAGACCTAAAGTTGCTGCAGCAAAGACACTATCATTCGGTGCATTTTCATCTCCAAGAGCAGCTCCTGGAGTATATCAAGTGAAGTTGACAAAAGGCAAAGAAGTATACGAGTCAACTCTTGAACTGCAGTATGATCCGGAGTCAATCTATTCAAATGCTGATCGAGATAAAGGACATGATGCTACACTTCAACTATTTGACATGAATGAAGATTTGGCTTATTTGATTCACAAAGCAGATGCAATTTATGAAGCTGCTACATTGCAGCAAGATAATGCTGACAGTAAATTAAGTGCTGTTTCCAAAGAGTTGATGTCTGATATTGATACATACAAAGAGGACAAAGTCATTACGAAAGGTGATAATTATGTTGGTAGTGTTGAGCCTCAACTTAGAGAAAAGATGGCCGATTTATTTGGTGAAATTGCCAGTCAAATAGGGAGTCCATCTGCTGCTCAAATGAGTAATCTTTCGTTAATGAAAAAAGGCTTGTCTAAGGCGCATGAGGAATTTAAAGATATCAACAAAAAGTTTGAGAAACTGAATAAGATGCTTGTCAAAAAAGGAGAAGAGGAGATTGTGATGGAAACAAAAGAAGCTTTTTTGTCTGACAATTAATCAACTAAGAGAAAAGTTGGTTCAAAAGGTAAATAACTCTAAGCCTCGTAGTACATGTTACTACGAGGTTTTTTGTTGGTTAGGATTGATTGCAGCGATCGTAAGATTTTCGATTTATTGTTCCAATTTTTGATATCCAGAATAGTACAATAAGGGATTTCCCTTAGGTGCTCTGTCTAGATTTATGATTTTGCACAAGATGAGATAATGATCTCCAGCCTCAATTATTTTTTCTACAACAGTTGCATACCAAGCAAGACACTCATTTATGATATGCGTCTTTTCTGATATTTCTGTCATTTCAACTTGTAAAGGTGGATCATTCCTTCCTGCAAACTGATTACTGATTGCTTCTTGATGGTCTGCCAAAATGCTAATTCCAATAGCTTGCCCCATGTTGAGACAAGGAAACATAGAAGCTTGATTCCTAATTGAAAATGCGACTAAAGGTGGATCAAGTGAAACAGATAAAAAAGAATTTGCAGTCATCCCTTGGATTTTACCATCAATCGTTTCTGAGGTGATCACAGTTATGCCTGTAGGGAAAGCTGCAGCAACATATTTTAACTTAACCGAATCAAAAGAAATTTCCATTATAAAAAAAACTAACCCAAATTAGTGAAGATAAAAGTGAACATTCGCACAAAAGTAATCTATCCAAACCAATTCGAATTTTTACACGCGTATTTCCCATTAGGTACCAATCAAATAGAAGTATCTTTATTCCATAGGCAAGCATTTGAAGATGGCACCTTGGATTGTTGTATGAAACACGGAATAAAACCTACTGCTTGGTCTCCTTTGGGCCGTGGGCTATATTTTCTCAAGAACCTGATGAGGAATTGTTGTCTGTGATTAAAGGTAATGGAAGAGTTACAAGATGCTTACGATTCTTCAAAATATCAATTGTTATTAGCATGGCTATCAAAACATCCTTCTGAAATGATACCGATCATTGGAACATCTAAATTAAAGCGACTTGAACCAACTAGAAAAGCATTTGAATTAAATTAAGTCATAAAGACTGGTATAAATTGTGGGTTGCAACTCTTGGAGAAGATATAAATTAAACCAATATTGTAATTAAAGAGAAATAGGTTTCAACAGATGAGTTCTAAAATTGAAATAAGATCACCTCACCTAGAAGGTGCCGAAGTAGCTTGGTTTGCGCCTTTATGCAACGGAGATGATGAATATCTTGGCAAACATGACATCAGATATAAAAGTGATTGGGCGAATACCTCCAATGTGTTGCTAACCGCTGATAGGCTTGGGTACAGAAATATACTCTGTCCTTCATCCTATCAAGTAGGACAGGACACGCTCACTTTTGCTTCTGCAATTGCACCCTTGACATCAAATATCAATTTATTGGCCGCGATCCGTTGTGGAGAAGTACATCCTCCAATGCTTGGTAGGACCATTGCTACGCTCGATCATATCTTACAGGGGCGCTTGACAATCAATATAATTTCTTCTGATTTACCTGGAACAAAATTAGAATCAGCGCAACGATATCAACGATCCAGAGAGGTAATTGAAATCTTGAAGCAGGGATGGACGCAAGACCATATTGATTTTAAAGGTGAATTCTATAACATCCAATTGGATAACACTGATCCTGTAAAACCCTATCAACAGAATGGTGGTCCATTGCTCTATTTTGGAGGATACTCCCCACCAGCAGTGGATTTGTGTGCTGAACATTGTGACGTATATTTGATGTGGCCAGAAACCGAACAACGCTTAGCTGAGCTGATGAAAAATATGAGCGATAAAGCTGCTGGATATGGAAGGAAAGTTGATTTTGGCCTGCGTGTACATGTCATTGTTCGAGAAACAGAAGAGGAAGCACGAGCTGCAGCTTCATCTTTGATGTGTTATGTGGATGATGTTGAAGGCAAAAAAATACGTGAGCGTTCTCTGGATGCTCATTCATATGGAGTCTCACGCCAAACTGAAATGAGAGAACTTGCTAGTGATGATGGATTTGCAGAACCGCACTTATGGACAGGAATAGGAAGAGCTCGTTCTGGCTGTGGAGGTGCCCTAGTCGGAAATCCTGATCAGGTATTAGCAAAGATTCAACGATATATGGATATGGGTATTCGCGCATTCATTTTTTCAGGTTATCCTCATGCAAGTGAGTGCAAGATTTTTGCTAACACTGTTTTGCCAAAACTAAAAACATTTTCGATGCCTGAAGCGCAGGCAAGAAGACCGCAACAAGCCCCTTCAACACCACTTGCAAATGGAGCTAGAACCTGAATTGACTCGCTATGATTGATTTAGGTATAGTCATTATTTATTTTATTTCCATCTTTTTGGTCGCCATTGCCGGAAGGGTCAAGGAAAATGCAACAGTTGAAGAATACTTTCTAAGTTCAAGAAATTTGAAATGGCCATCAATTGCCTTATCGAGCATTGCTACAAATATCAATGGCTACCAATTTTTAGGCATGATGGGATCTGCCTACTTATATGGAATCGCTCAAGCGAGTTTGGAAATAAACGCCATGCAGGGTATCCTTATGGCTGCATTTATTTTTGTCCCATTATTTTTGAAAGAGCGTGTCATAACCATAACACAGTACATTCAGAAACGCTTAGGTAAAACTGTAGGCTTATTTTATAGTATTGCCAATTTGCTGATTTTTTCCACGATAACTCTAGGGGCTGCACTGTTTTGGGGAGCTTATGCTGCGGATTTAGTATTTGCAGATTATCTGGATTTTATAAGTGAAAATCGAATCACGCGTATTACAGTTATCCTGATTAGCTTAGGCGTTTTCTCTGCTATTTATACCTATTTAGGTGGATTAAATGCCGTAGTTAGAACAGACATTATTCAATTCAGTATCCTATTGATTGGAGGATTTGTGGTTTTGTTCGTATCAATTCATCATCTAGGAGGGTGGAGCGAACTGTACAATAAAACGCCTGAACACATGCACCTCTATTTACCGTCTGACCATCCTCAACTACCTTGGATACATATATTTGGTTTGTTCTTATTGAATATCAATTATTGGTGTGCCAATCAAACGATTATGCAGCGATCTCTGGCTGCTAAAAGTCTTCGTCATGCACAAGTTGGCTTAATGGTAGGTGGTGTAATGAAATATGTCATGGCAGTTTTGATCGTTGTCCCTGGTATAGCGTTATATGGAATTTTAGGAGACAATGGCTTAGCAGAACCTGATATGGCTTTTCCGTATCTGGTAAAAACATATCTACCTATTGGAGTAAAAGGCATCATTTTATGTGCATTGTTTGCATCATTGATGAGTACTGTAGATTCGACGTTTAATTCGCTAGCAACATTATGGTCAATCGATATTTATAAAGGCTACATCAACAAAAATGCAACTGATGCACAAACAATAAAGGCTGGAAAAAATACAATTTTAATTACCCTCATTACAGGGGTTTGTATGGGGATGATTTTACTCTATGTGAAGTTCAAAAATCCTGAAGCAGCGTTTACCCATACATTAAATGAGTTGCGCTATTATATAAATTGTGGTATTGTGGTTTTGATTTGCACAGCAGCATTTATGGTTGTGCCAAATAAGAAAGCTACGTTAGTTGGTTTTTTAAGTACCGTTCCATTACACCTTGTTATTATCTGGTTGTTTCCACACATGAACTATTTTGTTCGTGCAATGTGGGTTATCCTAATTGCACTCTCATTTGTTATGTTGATGAGCTCAAAAAATGGCTTCAGGGGTTGGAAGGAATTAATTCAATATGATTCTCCACAAATATTGAAAACAGGTGGTATTTTAGCTACTTCACTTGTCCTTTTACACATTATTTTTAATTAGTGATATGAAACATACTTGGTGGAAAGAAAGCGTAATTTATCAAATATATCCTCGAAGCTTTAAGGATAGTACTGGTGATGGAGTTGGTGATTTGGGAGGTATTATTGAAAAGTTAGATTATCTCCAACTACTCGGCATAGATATGATATGGCTGAGTCCCATTTTCAAGTCTCCAAATGATGATAATGGATATGATGTGAGCGACTATTGCGATATAATGGATGAATTTGGAACGATGGATGATTTTGACAATCTCTTGGAAGGAGTTCACAATAGAGGTTTAAAATTGATGTTGGATTTAGTGCCTAATCACAGTTCTGATGAGCATCATTGGTTTCAAGAATCTAGAAAATCTAAAGACAACCCGTACAACGACTACTACATCTGGCGAGACAAACCTGCATCCAATTGGAAATCCTTTTTTAGTGGTTCTGCCTGGGAATATGATGACAGTAGAAAAGAATATTACCTCCACCTTTTTTCCAAAAAACAACCAGACCTCAATTGGGAAAACCCAAAGGTTCGGCAAGAGATCTATGATGTCATGGACTTTTGGTTTCAAAAAGGTATAGATGGTTTTCGCATGGACGTAGTACCATTTATTTCAAAGCGTTTGGATTTTCCAGATACCGACCCAAATGATTTCAACAAAGCTATTCTGGAGGTGTATGCCAATGGACCTCGCTTGCACGAATTCTTGCAAGAAATGAATAGAGAAGCATGTTCAAAATATGATGTGATGACAATGGGAGAATGCATTGGTGTCAAGCCACACCACGCATTGGATTATGTAGGTGAAGACCGCAATGAATTGAACACACTTTACCATTTTGATATCCTTAATATTAATTACGGAATAGGTGGGAAATACGACCCTATTCCATGGAAACTGAGTGACTTTAAAAAAGTATTTCAAGATTGGGATAAAGCAGTAGGTGACAAAGCTTGGATAAACATCACTTTTGATAACCATGATTTTCCGAGGATGGTTTCTCGATGGGGCAATGATGGAATCTATAGGGAAGAATCAGCAAAGTTATTAGCGACTTTGTTACTTACGATGAAAGGAGGTCCATGTATCTATCAGGGGAGTGAGATCGGAATGACCAATGTCACTTTTGAAACAATTGAAGAATATGATGACATAGAAGTCAAAAATTTATATCAAGAATGGAAAGAGGCAGGTAAAGACACTAAGACATTATTAAAGGCAGTCCATCAACAGGGAAGAGATAATGCTCGTACTCCAATGCAATGGGATGATAGCTCAAGTGCTGGATTCACAACTGGTATTCCGTGGTTAAAATTGAATCCTAATTATCCTGACATCAATGTCAAAGATGCTGTTGCCAAAGAGAATTCTATTTTCCATTTCTATAGAAAAATATTAGCCTTCAGAAAAGCTAATCCTACATTGATTTATGGTAATTTAGAGATTATGCTCCCTGAGTCAGAAATTTTATTTGCTTATCGTCGCTGGAATGAAGTTGATGACTTTTTAGTTCTTCTTAATTTTTCTGATGATGATATTCCATTTGAAAATGTAGCTACAGAAAACTATACCGTCCACTCTTCCAATTATGAAACGATCAAAAAGACCTTGAGTCCTTGGGAAGCTAGAATTTATCAAAAGAAATCTACTTAAAATATAAACGATGTCAATTATACGATGAAATATGGCTTTGTAATTGATAATCGAAAATGTATTGGCTGCCATGCTTGTACGACTGCTTGTAAGAGCGAACACAATGTTCCCATAGGCGTCAATCGGACTTGGGTAAAACAGGTGGAGAAAGGAAAATTTCCAGATACTCAACGGCTGTTTTCTGTGATGCGTTGCAATCATTGTACAAATGCTCCTTGCGTTACAATTTGTCCGACTGAAGCCTTGTACACCAGAGCAGACGGAATTGTTGATTTTGACAAAGACAGATGCATCGCATGTAAATCTTGTATGCAAGCTTGTCCTTATGATGCATTGTATATCGACCCTGAAACAGAGACTGCAGCAAAATGTAATTACTGTGCCCACAGAGTTGATATAGGTTTAGAACCTGCTTGTGTAAATGTATGTCCTGAACATGCCATTATATCTGGAGATATGGAAGACGAGATGTCTGAAATAGCACAACTACTTGATAACGAGACAATTAGTGTTCGGAGTCCGGAGAAAGGCACCATGCCAAATCTATTTTATATCGATGCAGATGAAGTATCACTCAATCCAACTGCTACTGCTAAAACAGGTGAATACCTATGGAGCCAACAAACAACTGGTGTGGGACATTTTGCAAGAGAAGCCGAGAAACTAGCTTTTACCAATGGTGATATCATAAGTACCATTTTAGAATCTGAAAAACAATATTCCACTGCAGGAGAAATAGCCAAAAACGGACCTAGGAAATCAATAGAATTGATATTAGGAAATGAAACCAATCGAGTATATGACACTCCAGATAAAGGAATCCTTTGGGGATGGGAAGTTTCTACGTATGTATTTACAAAAGCCATTTCCACAGGCCTCTTTATAGTGCCATTTATCGCTTTATTATTTGGTTGGGCCAATCTTGATCAGCAGACATATTATTGGAGTTACGGTCTAGCTTTGTTATTTCTAAGCTTAACGGGCATTTTTCTCATAATGGATTTGGATCAGCCAAAGCGCTTTTTATATGTGCTGCTCAGACCAAATTGGAGCAGTTGGTTGGTAAAAGGAGGTTACGCAATTACAGCATTTGGTGGATTGCTTTCAGTCTTACTTATGGCCAAGTTTTTTCGATTTGATTTTATTCATACCATCTTAGCTTATGCTACCTTGGGTGTAGCAGCTGTCGTCTCTGTATATACCGCTTTTCTGTTTGCTCAAGCAAAAGGAAGAGACTTTTGGCAAAGCCCTACACATCCAATGTTTATGTTAGTTCATAGTATAATGGCAGGTGCAGCGACTTTTGGCCTATTAAGTATGTTCGCACAAAATGATTCTTCCTGGACAAGTTACTTGAGCTACATTTTACTCGGCGCCATTGTTATTAATTTGATGATACTATTATTCGAATTGACCATTGCGAACCATACACTTGATGCAGGACGAGTAGCTAAAATGATTACTAAAGGCCAGTATAGCCGATTATTTTATTTAGGTGCAGTGTTGATAGGAAATGTCATTCCACTAATCTTATTACTTATCACAACAACTACTACAATTGGATTGCCTATCGCTGGCGTATTTGTTTTGATTGGAATTTATTGCACAGAACATATCTGGGTAGAAGCTCCACAGAGAATTCCTTTAAGCTGATCCATTTTAAAATTTACTATAAGCTATGAAACGCAAATCTACTCTCATTGAAAAAATAGCAGAAAAACTAAAGCTTATACCAGATTTGCAAAATGATAGAAATGGTGATATCAAACCTATTT
>CAYNMW010000112.1:0-14873 GCA_964398295.1 uncultured Saprospiraceae bacterium
CTGCAATAGCCTTTGATGGTACTGGAAATAGTGCGTCTGATTGGGATGTACAAGACCCAACCATATGTGAAGAAAATGATGTGCAGCAAGCACCTGCACCTGCACCTGCACCTGCACCAGCACCTCCAACTAATACTTGTCCAGGTGTACCAGATGGTGGTACATTACAAGTAGCAGGTGGTGGAGATTCTTTTGCACAATGTGCAGGTCAAATCATGTTTGATGTAGAACACACAACAACTGCTACAAACTTATCATACTGGTATATCATTACTGATGATAACAATAACATTTTAGGTTTTGCAAATTCTGCAGAGACTAACTCATTGGATTTAAGTGCAGCGCCTCCAGGAACATGTAGAGTTTGGGGATGGAGTTATAGAGGCTTACCTGATCCAGTAATTGGAGATCCGTTAAGTACATTGATGGATGATGATTGTGAGACAATTTCTGATAGCTTCATTACAGTTTATAGAGAAGTTCCAGACGGTGGAGAAGTTACTTTGCTAGACGGAAGCACTGAGTATACTGGTACAGCAGGTAATATTGTTGTTCAAGTGCAACATACGACAACTGCACCAAATTTGTCATACTGGTACATTATCACGGATGCTGATAATGGTGATGCTATTTTAGGTTTTGCCAATTCAGCAAACACTAATACATTAGATTTAAGCGGAGCACCAGCAGGAACATGTAGAATCTGGGGATGGAATTATAGAGGCTTAGGAGATCCTGTAGTTGGTCAATCCATCCAAACATTGAATGATGATTTCTGTGAAGATATCTCTGATAGTTTCATTACAGTAACAAGAGAAGCTGCAGCACAGACGAGTACTTGTCCAGGTGTGCCAGATGGTGGTACATTACAAGTAGCAGGTGGTGGAGATTCTTTTGCACAATGTGCAGGTCAAATCATGTTTGATGTAGAACACACAACAACTGCTACAAACTTATCATACTGGTATATCATTACTGATGATAACAATAACATTTTAGGTTTTGCAAATTCTGCAGAGACTAACTCATTGGATTTAAGTGCAGCGCCTCCAGGAACATGTAGAGTTTGGGGATGGAGTTATAGAGGCTTACCTGATCCAGTAATTGGAGATCCGTTAAGTACATTGATGGATGATGATTGTGAGACAATTTCTGATAGCTTCATTACAGTTTATAGAGAAGTTCCAGACGGTGGAGAAGTTACTTTGCTAGACGGAAGCACTGAGTATACTGGTACAGCAGGTAATATTGTTGTTCAAGTGCAACATACGACAACTGCACCAAATTTGTCATACTGGTACATTATCACGGATGCTGATAATGGTGATGCTATTTTAGGTTTTGCCAATTCAGCAAACACTAATACATTAGATTTAAGCGGAGCACCAGCAGGAACATGTAGAATCTGGGGATGGAATTATAGAGGCTTAGGAGATCCTGTGGTCGGTCAATCCATCCAAACATTAGCAGATGATTTCTGTGAAGATATCTCTGATAGTTTTATTACAGTGAATAGAGAAGCTTCGGCTAATCAGGATGCACAAACGTTTGTAGCTAATTTGAGTGGTTCACAAGAGATTCCATGTCCAGTTGTGACCTCAGCATACGGTTATATTTCTGCTGAACTTACAGGAAATACACTAGTTGTAACTGGAAGTTTTGCTGGTCTTCAAGGAGATTTTGATGCAAGTATTGCTGGTGGTTCTCACCTACATTTTGCTCCTGCTGGACGTAACGGTGGTGTAGAGATTGTTCTTGTCCCAAATCTTGCGAGTGATTTAAGAAGTGGTACGTATGAGGCAAGCAGCAATACATTTGAATTAACAGATGGACAAGTTAGATACTTAGAAGATAGAGAGTTGTATGTAAATATTCATACAATGTTTTCGCCGTCAGGTGAACTTAGAGGTCAATTAGTACCAAGTAGTGCAGACTATGTTTTGCAAGCGAATCTTTCTGGTCTTAATGAAGTTCCAGGTATTAACACTGATGCATTTGGAACTATACTTTTGGAACTTACAGGTAACGAGCTTACAGCTCACGGTTCATTCGAAGGTCTGTTAAGTGGAATCAATACTCCACTTGCTGGAGGAGCTCATATTCATCCTGGACATGCAGGCATTAATGGACCTGTTGCCTTCATTTTAGATCTTGATCTAGATGCTAATAACTATGGAGCTACTATCGATGCGGACGATAATACATTCACGCTTACTAACGGTCAGATTGATACTCTTTTGGCAGCTGGTCATTATATCAATGTTCACTCTTTCGAATTTGCAAGTGGAGAATTAAGAGGTCAGATTGTAAATCAATCTAGCGTTTCTTTTATTGCAGATCTATCCGGAGCTAATGAACTTCCTGCTATAGATGTAAATTCATCAGCAAGAGTGCAAGTTGATTATTTTGCACGAACTCAGCAGATTCAAGTTAGTGGATCATTCTCTGATTTTGGTAGTGATTTGAATCTAGAGTTAGCAGGTGGTGCACATATTCATGTTGGATCAGTTAATGAAAATGGACCAGTATTATTCCCATTTGTTGCGACTCTTGGTGACGATTTAACGAATGGCATATTCAAGCCAGCAGACAACACTTTTTCTGTTACTCCAGAAGATGTACAATTGTTGTTTTCAGAAGGTTTGTACGTAAACATGCATAGTTTGGACAATGTACCTGGTGAGGTAAGAGGTCAACTTCTACCATTAACTTGTAGAGACGTTGCACCGACAAGTGATTGCCCTGGTGTACCTGATGGTGGAATGGTACAGGTAGCAGGTGGAGGAAATTCGTTTGCACAATGCGCAGGTCAAATTATGTTTGATGTTGAGCACACTACTACGGCTACTAATTTATCATACTGGTATATCATAACTGATGATAACAATAACATTTTAGGATTTGCGAATTCTGCAGAGACTAACTCATTGGATTTAAGTGCAGCACCTCCAGGAACATGTAGAGTATGGGGATGGAGTTATAGAGGCTTAGATGATCCAGTTATTGGAGCTCCTCTGAGCACCTTAATGGATGATGGATGCGAAGATATTTCTGATAGTTTTATCACAGTATACAGAGAAGTCCCAGATGGCGGAGAAGTAACGTTGTTAGACGGAAGTACAGAGTACACTGGTACGGCGGGTGACATAGTTGTACAGGTACAGCATACAACAACAGCACCTAATCTTTCTTACTGGTACATCATTACAGATGCAGATAATGGAGATGCTATCTTAGGTTTTGCAAACTCAGCAAATACAAATACACTTGACTTGAGTTCAGCTCCTCCTGGTACATGTAGAATTTGGGGTTGGAATTACAGAGGATTGGGAGACCCAGTAGTGGGACAATCAATCCAAACGCTGACAGATGATTTCTGTGAAGATATCTCCGATAGTTTTATCACAGTAAATCGATTAGCTCCTGAAGAAAATGATCTTGAAATAGACAGATTTATATTGATAAATGCAGATACTGATACGCCTATTTTTGATTTATACGATGGTCAGGAAATTGAGCTTTCGGATTTACCTACACAGAATTTAAGTATACAAGCCTATGTTGGTGGAGATCTAGTTGAAAGTGTATATTTAAGACTTGCAGGTTCATTAAATTCTGTGAAGCTAGAAAATTTTGCTCCTTATACACTTTTCGGGGATGATCGAAATACTGGAGATATTGCTGGGGGCGCTTTTGGGATAGGAAATTATACAATTTCAGCTATTGCATTTTCTAAAGATAATCTTAGAGGAGATAGAGGAGACAGACAATCACTAAGTTTTTCAATTGTTGATAATGCTATAGCCCCTTACGTTTCATCATTCACCTTAATTGATCCGTATACAGATACGGCTATTGGTGATTTGTATGATGGTGTGACTATCAATGGAAATGTATTGAACATCCGTGCGAATGCTAGTGACAATACTGAAAGTGTTCGCTTCATATTGAGAGACTCAAGAGGGAGACGAATCTTTAGTAGATTAGAAAATATAGTACCATATGCGCTTTTTGGAGATAGAGGTGGTGATTATGTAGTTGCCAGATTGCAAAATGGTATCTATTATTTAGAAGCAATTCCATATACAGAAAATTCTGCTAGTGGTATTAGTGGCGAGATTACAAGAATTAGTTTTGAAATTCAAGGGACTAAGAGCACACAATCAATTTCCAATGTTAAGGAGAGTGTTGAAGCTCCTGAAAGCACTGACGACGCTATAGATAACCTTGAGTTGGCAGTGGGTAGTGTGGCACCTCTTGATTTCAAGATTTATCCCAACCCTGTATTTACGCCTGAATTCACGATTGAGTTTAGTCGTCAATTTGATAATGCTGCAACGGTTCAGGTAATTGATCCAACTGGAAGACTTATTTATAATCAAACTCAAGATTCCGGAAGTAGCGATCGTAGCATTACAGTCAGGTCTCAAAATTTGCCGAATGGCTTATACTTGGTGAGAGTGGTTTTAGATGGGCAAGAACCTATGGTGAAAAAATTAATCAAGCAATAGAACATGAATTGCGAATAATGTCGCTCATAGTTGTTGCATGATGGCGGTGATCCAAATTATTGGATCACCGCTTTTTTTTATTGACAAGCTTCTATATCTGCTAAAAATACAGCACCAGATTCTACCTCAAAATCAATCAACATTTCAACCTTTTCGCCTGCTTTGTAGCTGATGATATTGTCTGTTTGAACAATGCCATTAGTCGTCACAGAATAAATAACTTTTTTACTTGTATTGATATTCTGATTCATTAATTCAAAAACAAAATTTTGGCACGGAAAACTGTCGCATCCATCTGGAATTCCATCGTTATCGGAATCTAAGAAGTCATCATTACCTGGACATACATCGCAACCATTAGGAACTCCATCGTTGTCACTATCATTATTGTCATTGCTGCCTGCACATATATCACAACCATTAGGTATACCGTCTCCATCAGTATCAAAGTTGTCATCAAATCCTACACATATATCGATATCATCACAAACGCCATCATAATCTGAATCATCATTTGGCGTATTGGGGCATATATCATTTGAGTCACAAATGCCATCTCCATCTGTATCAGGATCGTTTGGTTGGCAGACATTACACGCAAACATTTGACTGCCATCTACTCTACTAGCGCCAATACCAATGTCTGTCATATATACGAGATTGTCAGTGAGCACATCTGGAGTGACAAAACAGAATTCCTGACCTGTATAGTTAATTTCGTCGGTTGTATTTTGGAATATATGCACCTCACCACTTTGCCAAATCTTAATGACACCTGAGACATCACTGAAGCCAGCAGTCAGACAAATTTTGGTGTTCGGCAATAAGTCAGGAAAATCCAATACAAGAGTATCTAAGTAGCCCATTGCTCCAGTGAAGACATTATCGGGTTCGCCATCTGCATTGACACCATTCGCGAAACCGACTTCTGACACAAAATTGGCAGTAGAAGAAAATTGATTACCTGGACATTGGCAATCTGGTGAAAGTTCTTCATGGTCTGTTGACGTGCATGGGCAATATTCATAGATAGAACCATCGACACGAACACCACCTGAGCCAAGGTCTTTTATAACAATAGTTTGTGGTCCATTTTCTATCGTCTGTATGCAATATTGCTGCATAGTGAAATCGATTATATTAAGTGTATTTTCAAATAAATATGTACCAACATCATTCATTTCGATTCCTGCAACTCCATTAACTTCATCAAATCCGAGTTCGAAACATATTTCTGTTCCTTTCGGTAAAGATGGATAGGAGAGGACCAATCGATCACGAAATCCGATATAACCAGAATGAGCACCATCTGGTAATCCTGCGGCGTTTGATGCGAAGAAACCGACACCTTCACTAGCAATAATTTTTCCACCAGCTGTTAATGCTGAAGCTCCACAAATGCAACTTGCATTTTGCAAGGTGCCATACTGATCGATACAAGCTGAAAAGTCATCTAAATCACCTTGACCTTGAGGGATTCCATCCAAATCACAATCGTTATTTACCGTTCCTGTCCACATGACTGGTTCAATTCCATCAATGGTGCCATCAGCAGTACATGGATTATTTGGCGCTGCATCTTGACTATCGCATACGCCATCATCATCACTATCTATAGTAGGTGTGCCGGTGCAATTACAAAATTGATCAATCACGTCATTAGTTGTGCAAACAAGTCCGTCATCACAACTAGATCCAATCATTTGATTGTTGAAATTGGGACAATTATCCAAATTGTCGCAGATGCCATCGTTGTCTGTATCTATAGCTCCCTCAGGACATTGGCAGAATTCAGGTGCACCACTATCAACCCACGCTTGAATCATTGCTAATTCAGTAGCATCTACACTACCTCCAACACGATCATTCATTCTTGGGCCACTAATTGCGACTCCACATCCGTTGAAGCCCTGTACTGTAATTATACCAACAAGATTTTCACCAGTAAGTAGATTGGTTTGGCATTTATTTCCCCCAGCTACTATTGTCTCATATGACCTGAGATCTAAACCTCCAGAAGTACCATGACATCCTGTACAGCCATTGCTTATAAATAATGGTCCTATATCTGACCATCCGTATACACCTGTGTCACAAATATCATCATCGTTTGAAACAAAACCATCCGGCTGGGTGCAGGCTTTCAAAACATTATTGGGATCACCTTTGCCATCGTTATCATCATCTTTATACCATATTGTTTTGCCATCTCCATCACAAATACCGCATTCATCCAAAGTGCCGTAGCAAGAAGTAGGGTCAATATCAAATTGAACTTCTGCTAGAGAAGCACAATTCGGATTACCGTAAGTTCTTACAACTGTAAATAAGATTTTCTTCATAAAAACACTACCAAAGTCAGGACCGACAGATCCAGTATAAAATTGACTTTCTGCTGCTCTTTGAACAGTAAACATTCCTAGGGTCTGCCATGTTGTACCATCTATTGAATAGTCTACATACATGTCTCTGATTCCCATTGTGCTTTCACCAATTCTATTTGCATTCCAAAGCGTGGATGAGCTTATACTTTCAGCCTGATCAAATTCGAAAAGAATCCAGTGTGAATTAGGTCGGGCAGGGTTTGGATTTGCAGACTTGCTACAGGATACCCAGCTTTTGCTCCAAACATCTCCCTCTTCATTGCACTGGTCAGATTTTAATAGTGCTTTTTGAAATTCGTCTAATTCTCTTTCTTTATTATTTTCTTTTTTCTCTTGTCCAAGTAAGCTAGCATTCGCAATAAGGACTAATGAAAAAAGAAAAAGTATTGTTTTAATTGTTTTGTGCATGTTGGAAGAATTAATAGTTAAGAAAACCTATTGGATGTCCTCCAGAAACAGGCGTCCAAAAATTATTAATGTTTGGAAGTATCTGATTGAGGTCTGCCGAAGATGCACCAAACCATAAAGCCAGTTCAGCAAAATATTCATCACAAGATGTAGTAGGTATTAATCTCCCTTCACCAGTATCCAATCCATTGCCAAAGTATAATTCCGGAAATTGACCGTAAATGTGTTTTCCATGAACAGCTCCTCCCATCATTAAGGCGTGACCTCCCCAGGCGTGATCTGATCCATCACCATTTGAAATGAGTTTTCTTGCAAAATCAGAAATAGTGAAAGTTGTGACATCATTTTCAAGCCCAAGTTCGATGAGTGCTTGATTAAATGAGTACAAGGCTGCGTCAAGTTCGGCCATTAAACTACCGTGCCTTGTCATAATATCATCATGGGTATCAAATCCACCTAATTGCACAAAGAATGTTTGATTACTCACTCCTAAGACATCTCTAGCAGCAATTGTTCTTGCGACCATGTTTAGCCTTTGCGATAAATCGCCAGTTCCAAAAGATGTTTGTATAGGATCGCCACCAGCAAGTGCTGAGTCAAAGGCAATGGAATTATTCTTTGAACCGATAATGGAATTGGCATAAGCTTTCTCCAATAAGTTTTGATAATTAAATTCCAATATATTATCAACTGTTTCTCTTTTAAGAGATTCATAGAAACCAGTATTTGAAGCGCCGTTTATTAATACACTTCCATTTCCACTTGTATTGATCGAATAGGATTGGACTTCATTCCCTCTTTGAAAAACATTCAATCCATCAAGTGATATGTTCATCGAAATATCATTGTTTTGATTGTTCGATTGTAAGATGTCTGCTAATCTTCCACCCCAACCATTCGAATTTCTATCCTGGGGAATAGATGTTTGCCAATGTTGTGCTTGATCAATATGTGAATAAAGACCTAAAGGAAGATCTCTACTTTGCCCATATGTTGATAGATTTGTAGGTTGTACTAAGGTCCCGATATTGGCCATGAAAGCTAGTTGCTCAGTTTCAAACAGAGTCTGCACATTCTGCAATTCGGGATGTAGACCATACTCTTTACCATCTGGGTTAAGAGGATTTATTGGCAGAAGCATATTTTGAGGAATTGAAAGATTACTCCTTACAGAAGCATACTCAGCATATTCGTCTGTACCTCGAGGGACCAGCATATTGTAGCTATCGTTTCCTCCAGCTAACATTATACATACTAACGCTTTGTAATTATTATTTGCATAAACGGGTCTGTTTGCAGAAGCTGCAGCATTGAGTAGGCCCATATTTGTCCAGCCAGATAATAAAGTAGTCACACCTACTGAGGCACAACCATACGCCATATTACCTAGGAAGGATCGTCTGCTATGATGATGATGTTTTCCTGACATGTTATTATTTTAAGATTGTGTAGCTAGCTGAAATCATGATATAATACAAGGCATCATTTATGATATCATTGACATCATATGCATTGTCATTCTGTATATTATCTTCAATCGTTCCTATAATCAGATTCTGGATGTTGGGATGTAATTGCCCCCTGCACATTATTAGGTTTAGTCTTTCTATCAAGGCTGTTAGCCCATTGTTTTGGTAGACAGCGATCTCATCAGAAAAGTCTAATACTGGAGTATCTGCATTATTGTTGTTAAGACCTAATTGAGAAGAATTTGGTGATGTTCTATTTGAAAATGGTTTGATTTTTAACGCATTTTCTGCTTCATTTAAATAATACATGCCAGTGGTGGAATTGAGGATTTGGAATTCTGGAGAAACCAATCCATTAGGTTCTATCAGTTCTGGTTCTGCATAAAATGGAGTATAAAAATTGAAAACTGTTGGGGCTGCCAAGAATGATTGTTCAAGTTTATCTAACAGGTCTCTTTCATCTCTAAAGTAAAATTTGTTAGATGGTGTAGACAAATCAAACGCAATAAACAGATTAGTCAGCCTTTGCATCGGCTGAATTAATTTACCAGCTGTAGGATCAGTTATCCAACTGCAATCTCTGGCTTCTGGATCTGTAAGTATTGTTCGTATAACTGCTTCCAAATTACCTCTTACACCATTGCCATCATTGTTGAAGACAGTAGTCACTCGATGAATATATTGCGGGGAAGGATTGGATTTTACCAATTGTTGAATGAGTCGCTTTCCAATAAATGGCCCAACATTAGGATGGTTGAAGAGTACTTCAATTGCAGTATCAAAGTCAGCTAAGTCTGGCTGGTTTGCGGGGATAACAGTACCATCTAATAAGACTTTTTCTCGTTTGTCATGAAAATCAAAGTACATTTTCATGGGTTTGCGCAAATCATATGCGCCAAAATAATTAGTGAATTGAGCTTCATTTTCATCTAGTCGATCGCTTCCAGAAAGACCAGTAAGTACCTTTGCCAATTCTTGGATATCTTCTATATCATAGGTTGGAATTAATTCCCCATTTTGATCAAGTTTTGGAGTTCCATCAGTTTCTAATTCGAACAGGCCAATACTGAACAACTGCATGATTTCTCTCGCATAGTTTTCATCCGGCAATGTACCTTGAATAATGTCAGGTTTTTGATTTTGTAAATGACTTAAATAAACACCCATCGTTGGATGTAGGGATATGTTGTATAAGAGATCGTGAAAATTGCCAAATGCTCCTAGATAGAGTACATCATAAAAGTGAGAATTGGCATAGCCTCTGTTATTTAATAAACTATTCGTTGGGCTTATGACAAATATTTGGGATAATGCAAATGCAACTTTCTGTCGCAATACATCTGGATGTTTTAACAGCGTCTCATAGAATGCATAACTCATGTATTCATTCTTATGGGCATCATTTGTTATCATTGTTAAAGCATCATTGTAGATCCTGTTATATTCACTTTCAAATGATGTTGGTGTCATAGTAAATTGGAGGTTCAACCATTCATCTATTCCCATATTCGTCACCTGCTGGATATCTTCATAGTTGGCGCCCATTGACGATTGGGCAAGAAAGCGAGAAGCTTCGTTTTCATCAGGAAATCTTCCAGACCCAACAGTGGTATGATCTGCAAGAGAATTACCATCTTCATCGCTTGAGGATATGGTTATTCCGATTTCATGTCCATTACCTAAAAAGTCTGAATAGGTTTGGGTCGATACATATTGAGTACAATACACCAATATGACAAGGCATAGCAATTGCTTATAATGTTTTTGCATTATAAATACGTTTTATTATGTAATATGAAAATTTGCTAGAACAGCGACTCTGAATCACGGGTTTTACATTTCAGCTCTAAGCTAAGAATAAATAATTAGATTTTACCTAAGAGTAAACCCAATGTATTCAATTGCGGTTAATTTAATTAGAAAAATTGCTCCAAGCTCAACAATTAGTATTTGTATTTATCTGACCAAAGTTTTCGCAGCAGTTCAGCTAGTTTTTTTTCACCCCCTTCGGTTTTTGGATTGTAGAATGCAGTACCTGATATCTCTTCAGGAAGATATTCTAGATCGACAAAAGATCCTTTATGATCATGTGCGTATTGATAATCTTTAGAATAGCCAATGGATTTCATTAACTCAGTAGGAGCATTTCTTAAGTGAAGCGGGATTGACAGATTACCACTTTCTCTGACTTCTGATTGTGCAGCTTTTATTGCCATATATGCAGAATTACTTTTTGGAGAAGTTGCGAGGTAAATTGCTGTTTCAGACATTGGTATTCGTCCTTCTGGAAGACCAATTTTAGTCACGGCATCAAAACAACTAGTTGCAAGGAGCAGTGCGTTCGGGTTTGCAAGTCCTATATCTTCAGCTGCTGATATAATCATTCGTCGGCAAATAAATTTTGGATCTTCTCCTCCTTCAATCATTCGCGCCAAGTAATACACGGCAGCATTTGGATCACTTCCTCTGATGGATTTGATAAATGCAGAAATGATATCATAATGCATCTCTCCCGATTTGTCATAGATCGCCATGTTTGCTTGAATGGCATTCATGACATTTTCATCATTGACGACAATCTGCTCAGACTCTAACTGCTGTGTGACAACTAGTTCTAAACCATTAAGCAACTTTCGGACGTCTCCGCCTGAAAATCTCATCAAGGCATCCGTTTGTTCGAGATTGATGCTTTGTTTTTTTAAGACCTCATCTGTTGTTATTGCTCTTTGTAAGGCCTTCTCCAAATCTGCTTTGGTCAGTTGGTTTAAAATATACACTTGAGATCTGGATAGCAATGCAGAAATCACCTCGAACGATGGGTTTTCTGTTGTCGCACCAATTAACGTAATGATTCCTTTTTCTACAGCACCTAAAAGAGAGTCTTGCTGTGACTTACTAAACCGGTGAATTTCATCAATAAATAAAATTGGATTAGGTCGATCAAAAAAAAGTTGTTTCTCTGCTTTAGCAATGGTATCTCGAATATCCTTTACTCCAGAATTGATCGCTGATAAGGTAAAAAACGGTCGTTGCAATGTCGTTGAGATAATGGTCGCCAATGTTGTTTTACCAACCCCCGGAGGACCCCATAGAATCATTGATGGTATATGACCCGTCTCAACAGATTTTGTCAATACAGCGTCTGGACCAACCAAATGTTCTTGACCAATAAACTCATCTAAGGTTTTGGGTCTCACTCTTTCTGCTAAGGGCTTCATGATCTACCTTTTTTTGGATTTCTAAAAGTAACGAAGCCAGATGACTTTCTACATTTAATCTGATTCAACTATCTAGAATTAAAGAATCGGGGCAAAGCAACTGTTACGAATTTCCCTCTGATATGTCTTATGGGTCTTGACTCAATAGACGTGGAGTGATTTATTACTTCAATTGCTTAGAATCATAAGATCTTGTACTTTAACAAAGAAGAAATTTATCAAAAGAAGTTTAAATATTTAACTTAGCATTTCTAATTAGTGCACTTTATATATATGAACAAGAACATTGTCTTTCTAATTGCTTCGTTATTCCTTGGTCTTTATTCTTCTGATAGAATGATAGGACAGGTCGTCTTGTTAGATACTGTCAGAACAACTGATAATTTTATTAGTTGGCCAAGATTTTCAGGAGATCATGTAGCATGGTATGAAAGTGGTTTGCCAGGACCCGGAAGTGTCGTTCAACTTTTTGATAATACTTTTGATACTTTGTTGGTGAATCCTGCCTATGATCATTGTGATAGTAGAGGAGGACTTTATATAACAGATGATCGCATTGTATGGTCAATAGGCGATTCTTCTGATCCAAATTGTAACCATACTTTTATTTGGAAAGATGGCATTGGTATCGTTGAGGATCAATTTGGATATTTGGATGTCAATTGTCAAATGGAAGAAAAGCTACTTGTCTCTACAAGTTTTACCAACCATTTTCTTCTCAATTTAGATTCAGAAACACTTAGTGCAATCAATCTCATTAATTTTAACTTTAGTTATACACCATCTAATATTTGCTCTGTTGCTGGAGATATTTTTTGGTTCAAAGCTTTTAAAAGAAACATAAATACAAATGCCTTCTTAGGAGAGGCGATCATTAGATACAACAGTACAAACTCATCTTTCACAGTTATCTATGAGTCAGCCAATTTTTTACACTTCAGATCAACTGATTATGAAGATCAAATGGCTTTCACAGAGTCTCTTCCAGATAACACCACTGATATCTATTTTTACAATGGTAATTCAATACAATTTGTAGCAAATACAGGGACCAGCCAAGTGTTCACATTTAATGATGGAGTTGCATACAGAGATTATACATTTGATCACATCACGTATTGGAAATCTGACGGGACTTCTACTCAACTCCATCCTGACGCCGAAATATTAAATCAATCAAGATGCTTTCTTGCCTATTTTTCTGTTGATACTTCAAATTATCCTTTTTGGGAATCAGAGTTGTTTATAACAAATGGTACGACAACTGAAAGTTATTTATTCGACGGCGCTTTAATGAGAGATGAAACAACATTAAAAGGAAATAATTTTCTTGCATTGGTAACAGATCTAGTACCACAGAATGATATCAATAGATTAATTAGAGGTCGCCATAATTTGAGCTGTCCGGACTTGTGTCCTGACGATAATGCTTTTGCTGATAATTGGAACACAGCTGATTTTTTATTTACAAGGACAATGGAATCTATTGCTGATATTCCTTCGTCTTCTATAGTAGATTATGAGGCTAGTCAATCCATTTTACTTTCTCCTACTTTTGAAGTCATAACTGGAGCAGAATTTCATGCGCAAATTGTTTCCTGCCCTTAAAGGAAATATTAAAGTAAAAGTATTAGGTTAAATGTTTCTACGTATTTACTGATGTTATGTCCACTTCATAATATTCTATATCTTTGCAGTTCTAACTGACCATCGCTTTAAAACTTACACATTGGAAAAAAGAAAAATCAACAAATTACTTGTTGCTAACAGGGGAGAGATTGCCATACGTGTATTCAGGGCAGCATCTGAATTGAACATTCAGACAGTCGCTATTTATACATATGAAGACAGGTTTTCTTTACACCGATATAAGGCTGATCAGGCATTTCAGATTGGTGAGAATGATGATCCACTCAAACCCTATTTGGATATTAAAGAGATCATTCGAGTAGCAAGACAAAATGAGGTAGATGCTATTCATCCAGGTTATGGGTTTTTGTCTGAGAATCCAGAATTTGCTAAAGCATGCCAGCAAGCAGGCATTATATGGATTGGTCCTGAACCAGAGATGATGAATGCGCTTGGCGATAAGCTCAAGTCAAAGGAAATAGCCAAACAAGCCAACGTACCAATCGTACCTGCAACAGAAAATCCAATTTCAAAATTGGAAGAGGTAGAGAAATTAGTTGATGAAATAGGTCTTCCTGTAATGATAAAAGCTGCTACGGGTGGTGGAGGAAGAGGAATGCGTGTTGTGAAAGAGAAATCAGAGTTGCAAAAAGCATTCATCGAAGCAACTAGAGAAGCAAAGACAGCCTTCGGAGACGAACGTGTCTTCATTGAAAAATATATAGACGATCCCAAACATATTGAAATTCAGATACTAGGTGATAAGCACGGAAACTTGGTACATCTGTTTGAAAGAGATTGTTCTGTACAAAGACGATTTCAAAAAGTTGTTGAAGTCGCACCGAGTATAGGGTTAAAACAAGAGACGAAAGATAAGCTGTATACATATGGCCTTGCGATTTGTGCTGAGGTCAATTATCTCAATGCTGGTACAGTCGAGTTTTTAGTGGATAAGGATGAAAATATTTATTTCATTGAAGTTAATACCAGGATTCAGGTTGAGCATACCATCACTGAAGTCATCACAGGTATTGACTTGGTAAGGGCTCAAATTTTGATAGCTGCAGGTGTCCCAATGACAGATGATAAGATCGGTATTTATGATCAGGATTCTATTCAGTTTAGAGGCTATGCGATTCAATGTCGCATCACCACTGAAGATCCAGCAAATGGATTTAAACCTGATTATGGAAGACTAGTCGCTTATAGAAGTGCCAGTGGTTTTGGTATTCGTTTGGATGCAGGTAATGCATA